>NZ_JAJFAU010000005.1:0-11462 GCF_022614595.1 Streptomyces sp. CNQ085 | reverse complement strand
GCCCGGCTCTTGAGCCGGGCGGCGGCCGGCCGAGGCACCGCACGGTGGCCGACGCGCGGGTCGCGGGAGGTCCGGCCGGGCGGGAACGGCCCGGAGGCGGTGGGGAAGGCAGTGGGCATGACCGGCCCCGCGCCCGGTACTGTTCCGCTGACGGCGGTGGCCCCCGGGACCGGCGGGACCACCGAGCGCGCGGCCCGAAGGCCGGGGCGCGCGGAGAGGCGAACGACCGAGCGACGCGACACGGAGCCGCGCGGAGGGGGAAGGACCGAGATGTCGACTTGCCCGAACGGCCATCAGTCGGCGGCCGAGGACTGGTGCGAGGTGTGCGGCCACCGCATGGCCTCCGCTCCGGGTGTGCCCGCCGGTGCCGTCCCGCCGCCCCCGATGCCCGGCCCGGGCGGCTACGGCTATCCCGGCCCCGGGGGCAACTCCGCGGCGCGGGGCGAGCCGTGCCCACGGTGCCGTACTCCCCGCGCGGGGCACTCCCCGGTCTGCGAGGAGTGCCGGTACGGCTTCCTCACGCACTCCCCCGCCGCCTACGGCCCGCCTCCGCCCGCACCGCCGCAGCAGATGCCCGGCGGCAGCCCGGGCGGGCTGGACCTGCCGCCCGGCTTCCAGACGCAGGGCCCGCCCGGTCCGCCGTCTCCGCCCGCGCCCCCTCCCCAGCACCACGCCCAGTCCCCGCACGGGCAGCCCGATTACGGACAACAGCCCGGCTACGGCTACCCCCAGCCTCCGCAGCCGCCCCGGCAGCCGCAGGGGGGCGGCGGTGACGACTGGACGCTGCCGCCGCCCTCGCACGGCGGGCAGCAGCCCGGCCCGCATGCCCAGCTCCCGCACGGGCAGCCCGACTACGGCCGCTCCGACTACGGACAACAGCCCGGCTACGGCTACCCCCAACAGCCCCCGGCCCCCCAGCCCCCGCATCAGGAGCCGCAGCACCAGCAGGGGGCGCCGCCCCAGCAGCAGCCCGCGAACTGGGCGGTGACGGTCGGGCCCGACCACGAGTACTTCACCGCGATGATGCGGCGCAGCGGCCCCGAGGCGGCCGGGCTCAACATGCCCTCCTACTCCGCCGAGCAGCACGTCCGGCTCAGCGGCCCCCAGGTCACCATCGGCCGCCGCCGCCACTCCACCGGCGAGTCGCCCGACATCGACCTGGGCCGCTCGCCGGAGGACCCGGGGGTCTCGCACCAGCACGCGGTGCTGGTGCGGCAGCCCGACGGCGGCTGGTCCGTGGTCGACCAGGACTCCACCAACGGCACCACCATCAACGGCGCCGAGGACCCGATCCAGCCGTTCGTCCCCGTCCCGCTCCGGGAGGGCGACCGGGTGCACGTCGGCGCGTGGACCACGATCACCCTCCGCCGGGGCTGACTCCCGCGGCCGGCCCCGGAGCCCCGGGCTTCCCGGGCCGCACCCGGTCGCCGGGTGAGAGCGCCCCGGATCTGGCCGAGTACCAGAAAGTAATACTCCGGTACTAGTCTCCGTCCCATGACAGACGCTGCGATCACAGTCGAGGGACTGCGCAAGCGGTACGGGGACGTACAAGCCGTCGACGGAGTGTCCCTCACCGTCGAACGCGGCGAGTTCTACGGCATCCTCGGACCGAACGGCGCGGGCAAGACGACCACCCTGGAGATCACCGAGGGTCTGCGCAGGCCGGATGAGGGAACGGTCCGGCTGCTCGGCGAGTCCCCCTTCCCCCGCAACCCGGCGCTGCTGCGCCGCATGGGCGTCCAGCTCCAGGCCTCGGCGTTCTTCGAGAAGCTGACCGCCCGCGAACAGATACGCACCTTCGCCTCCCTCTACGGCGTCTCCGCCGAGCGCGCCGACGCGATGCTGGAGACCGTCGGCCTGACCGAGAAGGCCGGCACCCGCGAGAACAAGCTCTCCGGAGGCCAGGCCCAGCGGCTGTCCATCGCCTGCGCGCTGGTCCACGACCCGGAGCTGGTCTTCCTGGACGAGCCGACCACCGGTCTCGACCCGCAGGCCCGCCGCAACCTGTGGGACCTGCTGCGCGCCATCAACGAGGAGGGCCGCACCGTGGTGCTCACCACGCACTACATGGACGAGGCCGAGACCCTGTGCGACCGGGTCGCGGTGATGGACCACGGCCGCGTGCTGCGCGTGGGCGCGCCCTCCGAGCTGATCGGGGAGCTGGGCGTGGACTCCCTGGAGGATGTCTTCCTCCAGCTGACCGGACGGGAGTACCGCCAGTGAGCGCCGGAACGTTCACCAGCCTCTCCGGGGCGATGGCCCTGGGCCTGCTGCGGGACCGTACCGCCGCCTTCTTCATGCTGGTCTTCCCGCTGATGTTCCTGGTCCTGTTCGGCGCGCTGTTCAAGAACGACGCGACGGCGCGGGCGGAGATCGTCCAGGTCGGCCAGGTCGAGATCTTCGACTCCCTGCCGCGCGACGCGCGCGAGGGGCTGGAGGAGGTCCTGGAGATCAGGCGGTCCGACAACCGGGAGGCGGCCCTGGAGGAGGTCCGCGCGGGCGACGTGGACGCCGCCGTCTGGCAGGAGGGCGACCAGGTGCGGCTGCGCTACTCGGCCGCCGACCAGGTACGGGCGGGGAACGCGCGGGCACTGGTCGACTCGGTCGTCCAGCAGGCCAACATCGCCGCGACCGGGCGACCGCCCGCCTACGAGCTGACCACCCGCCAGGTGGAGGACGAGTCGCTGCGGGCGATCCAGTTCCTCACTCCCGGTCTGCTCGGCTGGGCGGTGGCGATGGGCGCGGTCTTCGGGTCGGCGTTCACCCTGGTCAACTGGCGCAGGAAACGCATCCTGCGGCGGCTGTGGCTGGCCCCTGTGAGCGCGGGCACGGTCATCGCGGCCCGGGTGGGGGTGAGCGTGGGCCTGGCCCTCGTCCAGACCGCGGTCTTCCTCGGTGTGGCCTCCCTCCCCTACTACGGCCTGGAGCTGAGCGGCCACTGGTGGCTGGCCGTGCCGCTGGTGGTGTGCGGCACGCTGGCCTTCATGTCCATCGGGCTGGTCGTCGGCGCCTGGGCGAAGACCGAGGAGGCGGCGAACGGGGTCGCCCAGGTGGTCATCCTGCCGATGGCCTTCCTCTCCGGCGCCTTCTTCCCGCTGGAGGGGGCGCCGTCCTGGGTACGGGCGGTCTCCGACCTGTTCCCGCTGACGTATCTGAACGAGGCGATGCAGGATGTCATCTCCCGCGGCCACTCCTGGGGTGCGGCGCTGCCCGTCATGGGCGGGCTGCTGCTCTTCGCGACGGTTCTGACGGCCGTGGCCGCCCGGCTCTTCCGCTGGGACGACGCCTGAGGCCCCGCCCGGCGGCCCCGTCCGGCCCGTGCCCTCGGCGGCCGTGCCCCGAACCCCCGGGGCACGGCCGGGTATCTGCGACCATGGGGGGCGTGATGGAGATTCCGCGTGGCGACGTGCAGACGCAGACCTTCTTCGAGCAGGTCGGGGGCGAGGAGACGTTCCGGCGGCTGGTGCGCCGCTTCTACGAGGGCGTCGCCGGGGACCCGCTGCTGCGGCCGATGTACCCGGAGGAGGACCTCGGGCCGGCCGAGGAGCGGCTGGCGCTCTTCCTGATGCAGTACTGGGGCGGTCCGCGCACGTACGGCGAGCAGCGTGGGCACCCCCGGCTGCGCATGCGGCACGTGCCCTTCAGGGTCGACCGCGCCGCCCACGACGCCTGGCTGCGGCACATGCGCGACGCCGTGGACGGGCTCGGCCTGTCACCCGAGCACGAGCGGCAGCTGTGGGACTACCTGGTCTACGCGGCCGCCTCGATGGTCAACACCCCGGACTGACCCCCCGTACCACGCACGCATACGGCAGAGCCCCGGCCCCGGTTCCCTCCCCGGGCCGGGGCTCTGCCTTCGTCGCCTTCGTCGCCTTCGTCGTTCACGGAGGCGTCCTCACAGCGGGGTGACGCTCAGCCCCGGCCGGCCCCGTCCGGAGCCGCGCACGGCGACCGAGCCGTACGGGGTGCGCAGCCGCAGCCAGGACCCGGCGGCCAGCACCGCCACCGCGACGGCCCGCCCGCCGGTGACGGGCGGCGGACCCTGCGGGCCGGCCACCGGGGCCGGGCCGCGCGAGCGCAGCATGCCCAGCGCCTGCGCGGCGTGCACGGCGCGCAGCGGCAGCCCCGTACCGCCGCCCAAGGGGCGGGACCAGATCTCCTCCGCCAGCGCGTCCAGCGCCTCGCGGCTGCGTTCGCCGGGCGCCAGCGCCTCGCTGCGCCGCCGGAACTCCGCGACCACCGACGCGGCCACCGAGCGCACCGACTCGTACGGCAGCTCGCCCACCGGCCGCCAGCCGCCGCGCGGCGGCAGCAGACCGGCCCAGGGCGGGCCGGTCACGGCGGCGGGCACGGAAGCCGACCCGGACGCCTCCTCAAGGCCCTCCAGCAGTTCTCCGGCGGAGACCGTCGCGTCCAGCTGTGCCGACTCGGTCAGCCGGGCGGTGCGCACGGCCAGCACCTCGAAGCGGGCCGGGCGCGCGAAGACGCCCAGGACGCCGTCCCCGGCCGCGCGCAGCCGTACCGCCGCGGCCTTCTCCCAGCGCAGCAGCCGGCCCAGGAGGGCGGCCAGCTCGGCCGCCTCACCCGGGTCGGCGAACACCAGGCGTGGAGGGTGTCCGCTCATGCCGCGGCGGCCCCCGTCGCACTGTCGTCCAGGTACTCCTCGAGGAACGCCTTCTCCTCGTCACGGAGCCGGCGCGGACGCTCGCGCTCCAGGTCGTAGGGGACCACGACCGTCGAGGCGCGGACGTAGACGGTGTCCCCCTCGCCGGGGCCGTCCTTGACCTCGTAGGCGACCGTCAGCGAGGCCGCGCCGATCCTCGTCACCCACATCTCCACCACGACCGGCTCGTGCCGGTGCACCAGCGGACGCAGATAGGAGATCTCGTGCCCGGCCACCACCGAGCCGCCAGTGAAGGCCCCCGACGCCGCCTGGCGGGCGAGCCGGAACATGAAGTCGATCCGCGCCTCCTCCAGGTACCTCAGGAACACGACGTTGTTGACGTGCCCGAAGGAGTCCATGTCGGACCAGCGCAGGGGGCAGGGGAATGTGTGGCGCACGCCTCTCCTCAGCCCCGCGTCAGCTTCTTGTAGGTGGTGCGGTGCGGACGGGCGGCGTCCGGGCCGAGACGCTCCACCTTGTTCTTCTCGTACGACTCGAAGTTGCCCTCGAACCAGAACCACTTGCTCTCGCCCTCGTAGGCGAGGATGTGGGTGGCCACGCGGTCCAGGAACCAGCGGTCGTGGGAGACCACCACGGCGCAGCCGGGGAACTCCAGCAGCGCGTTCTCCAGCGAGGACAGGGTCTCGACGTCGAGGTCGTTGGTCGGCTCGTCGAGCAGGAGGAGGTTGCCGCCCTGCTTGAGGGTGAGCGCCAGGTTCAGGCGGTTGCGCTCACCGCCGGACAGGACCCCGGCCGGCTTCTGCTGGTCCGGGCCCTTGAAGCCGAACGCGGAGACGTAGGCTCGCGAGGGCATCTCGACCTGGCCGACGTTGATGTAATCCAGTTCGTCGGAGACGACGGCCCACAGCGTCTTCTTGGGGTCGATGTTGGCGCGGGCCTGGTCGACGTAGGAGATCTTGACGGTGTCGCCGACCTTGATGGTGCCGGAGTCCGGCTCCTCCAGCCCCTGGATCATCTTGAACAGCGTGGTCTTGCCGGCGCCGTTGGGGCCGATGACGCCGACGATGCCGTTGCGCGGCAGAGTGAAGGACAGGTCGTCGATGAGGACCTTGTCACCGAACGCCTTGTGCAGGTGCTCGATCTCCACTACGACGTTGCCCAGGCGCGGGCCCGGCGGGATCTGGATCTCCTCGAAGTCCAGCTTGCGGGTCTTCTCCGCCTCGGCGGCCATCTCCTCGTAGCGGGTCAGACGCGCCTTGGACTTCGCCTGGCGGCCCTTGGCGTTGGAGCGGACCCACTCCAGTTCCTCCTTGAGGCGCTTCTGCCTCTTGGCGTCCTTCTGCCCCTCGACCTTGAGGCGGGCGGCCTTCTTCTCCAGGTAGGTGGAGTAGTTGCCCTCGTAGGGGTGGGCACGGCCGCGGTCGAGCTCCAGGATCCACTCGGCGACGTTGTCCAGGAAGTACCGGTCGTGGGTGATGGCCACGACGGTGCCCTCGTACTTGGCCAGGTGCTGCTCCAGCCACAGCACGGACTCGGCGTCCAGGTGGTTGGTGGGCTCGTCCAGCAGCAGCAGGTCGGGGGCCTCCAGCAGCAGCTTGCACAGCGCGACGCGGCGCTTCTCACCGCCGGAGAGGTTGGTGACGGGCCAGTCGCCGGGCGGGCAGCCCAGGGCGTCCATGGCCTGCTCCAGCTGGGCGTCCAGGTCCCAGGCGTTCGCGTGGTCGAGCTGCTCCTGGAGCTTGCCCATCTCCTCCATGAGCTCGTCGGTGTACTCGGTCGCCATCTGCTCGGCGATCTCGTTGAACCGGTCGAGCTTGCCCTTGACCTCCGCGACGCCGTCCTGGACGTTCTCCAGCACCGTCTTGGACTCGTCCAGCGGGGGCTCCTGCAGGAGGATGCCGACGCTGTAGCCGGGGGCGAGGAAGGCGTCGCCGTTGGAAGGCTGCTCCAGCCCGGCCATGATCTTCAGCACCGTGGACTTTCCGGCGCCGTTGGGGCCCACGACACCGATCTTGGCTCCGGGCAGGAAGCTCAGCGTGACGTCGTCGAGAATCACCTTGTCGCCGTGCGCCTTACGCGCCTTGCGCATGGTGTAGATGTACTCAGCCAAGAGAAACCGTCCGGCAATCAGGGAGTGGGCAGATACACCCCATCTTGCCGCACCCCCGCGCTGGGACGAAAACGAGTACCGGGGCGACCCGTGTCACGGCCCCGGGCCGTGGACGCCGTGAAGACCGCGAGCGCCATGAACGCCATGACCGCCATGAACGCCATGAACGAGGCCGTGTGCCGCCGCAGGGGTGCGACGGCACACGGCCGGATGGTTCAGGTGGTCCGGACGGATCGGGCGATCACACCCGGACCGGTGGAACTGTGCGGAAGCAGGTGGAGCGACGGCTCAGTCGTTGGAACCGGCCGTGGCGGGCGTCTTCTTCCGGAGGAAGAAGACGGCGGCGCCACCGAGGACCACCAGGGCGAGGGCGACGCCCGCGATGATCGGGGTGTTGCTGCTGCTACCGGTCTCGGCGAGGTTGCCGCCGGCGTCGCCGGCAGTGCCGGTGTCGCCGCCGACGGTGGCCGGGCTGGGCTCGGTGGAGGGCTCGGGGGTCTCCTCCCCGCCGCCACTGCCGCCGGTGGTGGTCTCGGTCTCGGTCTCGCAGTCGAGGGTGCCGGTGAAGGTCTCCTCGAAACCGTTCGGACCGGTGATCGTGATGTTGTACTCCTGGTCCTCCTGGACCGGGACGGTCACGGTCTCGGAGCCGCCGGCCGGGATCTCGTACTCCTTGCCCGCGAGGGTGAAGGTGAACGGCTCGTCACCCTCGTTGCTCGCGGTGACGTCCACGCCGCCCTTGACGCAGTTCTTCTCGGCGGTCACGGCCGGGATCGGGCCCTCGTTGGCCCAGTTCGCGGTCGCGGTGGCGGTGACGCTGGAGCTGCTGGAGCCGGCCAGGATCTGGGTCTGGCTCGGGTTCTTCGGGTCGACGCTGGTGAAGGCACGGCCCACGGCGACCTCGGTGTTGGCCTGCGCGGTCAGCGAGGCGGTGCCGGGCTCGGTGTCCTCGGGCACATCGAAGAAGAGCTGGTCGCCCTGCTTGGCGGCGGTCACCGCGTTGCCGTCCTTGTCGACGACCGTCACACCCGCGCTCGTGGCGTCCGCGCCGGGCGCGACGTTCACGGTCTGCGCGTTGGTGTTCACGGTGACCGGGCCGAGCTTCTCGCCGGCCTTGCCGGAGACGGCGGACGGCTCGAGCGTGAGCGATGCCTCCGGCTCGGCGAGGTTCTCGGCCGACTTGATCAGGTACTCGGCGAGCTTGTCGGCATCGTCGCTGTCCGCGTCGACCTTCACGTTGTCGGAGAAGTGCCAGATCGCGATCTGGGTGCCGGCGGCGGCGGTCTTCTCGGTGAGCTGCTTGGCGCCGGCCTTGCCCGCGAGCGCCGTGAGGTCGTTCACCTGCGGGTAGGAGTTCTCCAGGATCCAGAGGATCTTGCCCGCGTTCTCGTTGTTGTGGAGCGTGGACTCGTCCCAGGACGCCTCGCGGTACTTGGCGCCCGCGACCGTCCCGCGGCCGACGTCGATGCAGTAGGTCTTCAGGGTGCCGCCACCGTCGACCTTCAGCTCGAACAGACCGGCAGCGGTCCGGCCCGGAGTGGGCCCGTCAAGGATCTTGACGCCGGAACCGATCGTCACGCCGGCCTTGGGCAGGGTGGCGAGCACACCGCCCGGCTGGTTGTTCTCGTCTGCGACGGCGCTTCCCGCTCCGGCGATCGCTCCTGCCGCCAGCATGCCCGTGGCTATCGCTGCGGCGGCGAAACGGGCGGGACCCCGTCCGCGTACAGAAATCATGGTCTGGTCGTCCCCTCGTCCAACCCCCGTGTCTCAGGGGGCGATCGTAGGGAGCAATCGGAGCGAGTTCCCCGAAAATACCAGACGTTACACACTCCGAGTCCCAATCGTTATCGCGGAATGCCGCGGAGTCACATTTGTCCCGACGTACGGCCTGTTGCCCGCTGCTCGCGTGTGAGCGTCATGGACCGCCTGCCGGTTCGCCGGCGGGAACGGCCCGCACGACGCGGCGGAACGACGAGGTACCCCGGGCCAGGTCGTGCCCCGCGGCCGTGGCCTCGATCTCCGCGGACGTCCAGCGCTTCCCGTCGCGTTCGCCCTGCCGCACTCGCAACCGCCCCCGCGCCAGCAGGGGTTCGCCGACGGTCACGGAGGCGGCCAGGTGCTCCGCGAGCCCCCGGAACGCCCAGACCGTGTAGAAGCGCTGGTGCAGGCGTCGTCCGTCCAGCCGTCACGCTGCCCGTCATAGCGCCGCGCCGTGGTGGCCAGCCGCAGCCGGACCACCGGATGGCCGGACGCCGACGCCCTGGACTCCACCGCCGACGCCGCGTTGCCGACCACCGTCACCATCGTCTCGTTCATCAGGGCCGCCCCTTCCCTCTTCCGCCCGCTCCTGCGTACGGGCCTCATGCTGCACGGCTGCGACGGTGTCCGCCGCAGCCTGTGGAGTACCGCCGGGTTGTGGACAACCCGGTCACCCGGACGGGTGAGAGCAGAGGGGGCTTTCCCGATCCGGCCTCAGGTCCGGCCCGTACCGCCCGCCGCGATGACGTACTGCTCGCGCACCTCCCGGTACCGCAGCAGTTCGGCCGCCACCGGTTCCAGTACCCAGGCCTGGCCCCAGCCGGTCGCCAGGCGCCGCAGTCCGCGCTCCTCCTCCAGCCCGTACGCCCGGGCCGGCCCCCGTGCCGCGAGCCGGCAGCACCAGGCCAGCAGCGGGCCGCCCAGCGCGCCGCCCGTCAGCAGTGCCAACGGCAGCCGGACGCCGCCCCACCCGGGCCCCCCGGCGACCAGGTCCACCAGCAGGTACAGACCGAGCGACTGGACGGCCAGCAACAGCCACTGCGCGCACGCCACCACCGTCCACCAGCGCGGCCTCGGCGGCCGGGCCTCACCGCCCCCTCCCCCGTACGCCCCGCCCGGCCCTCGTCCCCGTCCGCGCCCGTTCCCGCCCACGGCGCAGCCGCCCTCCCCGTCCTCGTCCGCTGCCGAGGCGATCGCGTCCTCCAGCGCCTCCGGCAGTCCCAGCGCACCGCGCCAGGCCGCGTCCCGCACCGAACGGGCCCACGGCCGCGGCAGCCCGGCCGACGCCTCCTCCGCCAGCGCCCGTACCGCCTGCGCCAGCACGGGCCGGGCCACCGCGGCCGTCTTCGGCGCCGCGGCCCCGCCCTCCGCCTCCGTCCCGTTCCCGTGTCCGTCCTCGCTCCCGGCGCCGGGAGCGGCCGGAACCGGAGCCGTCTCCTCCCCGCGTCCGCGCCGCGCCTCGTACCGGCGCAGCAGCCGCGCCCAGGGGGTGCCACAGGCCTGCTCGGCGTGGCGCAGCCAGAGGCGTTCGGCCGTCTGCCCCGCCGCCCACGCGCCCACCGCCGAGGCCAGCCGATCCTCGAACTCCTCGCGTGCCCGCTCCGTCAGCCCGGCCGGGCCCTGCGGGGTGTCGGCCATGTAGACCGGGCGGAGCCGGGCGACCACACCGTCCACGTCGGCCGACAGCCGCAGCGCCGCCGCCCGCCGCCCCTCGACCAACTCCCCCAGGGAGTCACTCAGTTCGCCGACGCCCCGGCCCGTGAGCGCGGACAGGGCCAGTACGGTCGCGCCGGGCTCGCCGTGCTCGCCGAGGGCCATGCCGTCCTCGTCCAGCAGTCGCCGCAGGTCGTCCATGACGGTGTCGACGGCGTCGCCCGGCAGCCGGTCGACCTGGTTGAGCACCACGAACGTCACCTCGGCGTGGCCGGCCAGAGGCCGCAGGTAGCGTTCGTGCAGCACCGCGTCCGCGTACTTCTCCGGGTCGGTCACCCAGACCACCGCGTCCACCAGCCGCAGCATCCGGTCGACCTGCTCACGGTGGCCGGGGGCGGCGGAGTCGTGGTCGGGCAGATCGATGAGGACCAGGCCGCGCAGCGCCGGGTCGCGCGGCTGCACCCGGCGCCGGGCCCGGGGCGGCACCCCCATCCGCTCCAGCAGGCCGTCGGCGCCGCTGTCCCACTCGGTCTCCCAGACGCAGGCGACGGGCACCGAGGTGGTGGGGCGGCGCAGTCCGGTCTCGGAGAGCTGGACCCCGGCGAGCGTGTTGAACAGCATCGACTTGCCGCTTCCGGTGGCCCCGGCGACGGCCACGGTGGTGTACGCCCGCGACAGTCTGCCGCGCGCGGTGACCTCGTCCAGGACCCGGCCCGCCTCGGCGAGCACCTCACCGTCCAGCCGGGTGCGGGAGAGGCCGACCAGTTCCCGCAGCGCGAGCAGCCGCCGGCGCAGTGCCTCCTCCCCGGGCGCGGCGTCCGGGGAGGCGTACACCCGCGTGCCACCCGTACGGCCGTCGCGGGCGGCGTCGAACAGCCCGTCGCCGCGGGCGTCCTCGAGCGGGCCGCCCTCGAACGTCGCGGTGTCGAACGGACCGGCCGGGAAGGGCACGCCCCCGGTCTCCTCCCGCACACCTCCTCCCCCGTCCGTGCGGGCCCTGCGGGCGATCAGCCCGTCGTTCCAGATCCGGCCGCCGTCGGTGCGGAGGTCCACGCCCACCGCGATCACCTCTCCCTCTGCAGTACGGACAGTGCGGCGATCAGGGCCACCTGCTGGTCGGGGGTGGCGTCGAGGTCCCGCAGGGGCGCCAGCCGGTAGCCGCGCTCCCCTCGCAGCACGCGGTCCAGGCACTCCTCCAGCAGCTCCGCCATCCGCCTCGGGCATGGGCACCGGAGTGAGGACGGAGGTGATGGGGGCCACTGCGCCGAGGTCTGCGCCCGAGGGGCCGTCGAGCTCGTCGTCGAGTGCGGTCATGTG
>NZ_JAJFAU010000040.1:30325-31764 GCF_022614595.1 Streptomyces sp. CNQ085 | reverse complement strand
CCGTCGGCCGGCCGCCGGGATCCCGAGCCGGCCGCGTTCGCCGCCCGGTCTCGTGGCGGAGGGAAAAGCGCAGGTGGGAGGGGGTTGGGCGCGGGGCGTGGACCCGCCGCCACCGCCCGTGGGCCGAGGCGGCCTCCGGCACCCGCGGTGCCCGGCCCCCGTGGGGACACCCCCGCGTCACCCTCCACAAGGGCGCGGGCACCACCCGTTAACACCGAACTGATAACGGCTCCGCGGGAGCCCTTTTCCTGGCATCTACGCGCGTTACGATGCGGCGAAAGCCAGCGCCAACGGAGGCGCTTCGAGCGAAGGGAAGTCCTCTTGCGCCGGGTAAGCAAGCTTGCCGCCGCGGTCGGCACCGCCGCGGCCCTCGCCCTCAGTGCCACCGCGTGTGGCAGCACGTCCACGGAGTCCGCCTCCTCGGACTCCTCCGACCCCACTGAGAAGGGCAAGGGCATAGCCCTCGCCTACGACGTGGGCGGACGTGGCGACCAGTCGTTCAACGACGCCGCCTACCGGGGATTCGAGAAGGCGAAGGAGGACTTCGGTATCGACGGCGAGGATGTCGAGCCCTCCGACGGCGAGTCGGACGCCGACAAGGTCCAGCGCCTCACCGACCTCGCCCGCCAGGGCTACAACCCCGTGATCGGTGTGGGCTTCGCCTACGCCACCCCGATCGAGGAGGTCGCCGAGAAGTTCCCGAAGACCACCTTCGGCCTGATCGACGACAACACCGTCCAGGCGGAGAACGTCGCCAACCTCGTCTTCAACGAGGAGCAGGGCTCCTACCTGGCGGGCGTGGCCGCGGCCAAGGCCACCGAGTCCAAGGTCGTCGGCTTCGTCGGCGGCGTCGAGGTCCCGCTGATCAAGAAGTTCGAGGCGGGCTTCGTCCAGGGCGTGAAGGACACCGACAAGTCCATCGAGGTCAAGACCCAGTACCTGACCCAGCCGCCGAACATGGACGGCTTCTCCAAGCCGGACCTCGGCAAGGAGGCCGCGCGCGGCCAGCTCGACGCCAAGGCCGACGTGATCTACCACGCCGCCGGCCTCGCGGGCCAGGGCGTCATCGAGGCGGTCGCGGCCAAGGACAAGTGGGTCATCGGCGTCGACTCCGACCAGTACACGCAGAAGACACTGGACAAGTACAAGGACAGCATCCTGACCTCCATGACCAAGGATGTCTCCGGCGCGGTCTACGACCTGGTCGAGTCCGTCCAGAACGGCGAGCCGATAAGCGGTGAGAACCGCTTCGACCTGGAGTCCGGCGGTGTCGGCCTGTCCGACTCCAACCCGGCCTTCACCGAGATGACCGAGCTCCAGGAAGCCGTGGAGAAGGCCAGGGAGGGCGTCGTCAGCGGCGAGATCGAGGTCAGCACCGGGTCCTGACCCCTCTCCCGCCCGACCGGTCGGGCCCGGCGGCGGAGCGGAGCGGGGGGGGG
>NZ_JAJFAU010000040.1:12169-30315 GCF_022614595.1 Streptomyces sp. CNQ085 | reverse complement strand
CCCCCCCCCACCGCCCGCGCGGCCCCGGTACGGGCCCGGCCGGAGGAGGGCCGCACCGCTCGCGTCGGTGGCCTCCTCCAGCCGGGCCCACCGTACGGAATGCGCTCTACGCGCGTAGTCACCCATCGAGACGGTAGCGTCGCCCTCACCCGCACGGCCCGGCGGCCTACCTCGGTCCACCCCGTGGCCCTCCGCCCCGCCGCCGTGCTCCCTACGAGCCACTCCTTAGCCCGAGGAGAGTGCACCATCAACGCGTCCAGCAGTCCTCCCGCAGTCGAACTGACCGGGATCACCAAGCGCTTCCCCGGTGTCGTCGCCAACCACGACATCCACATGTCCGTCCGCAGGGGGACCGTGCACGCCATCGTCGGCGAGAACGGCGCGGGCAAGTCGACCCTGATGAAGATCCTCTACGGCATGCAGAAGCCGGACGAGGGCACCGTGGCCGTCGACGGCCGGGAGGCCGTCTTCTCCGATCCCGGCGACGCCATCGCCCGCGGCATCGGCATGGTCCACCAGCACTTCATGCTGGCCGACAACCTCACCGTCGCCGAGAACACCGTCCTGGGCAGCGAGAAGCTGTACGGGATCGGGGCGAAGGCCCGCGCCCGGATCAAGGAGATCTCCGATGCCTACGGCCTGGGCATCCGCCCCGACGCCCTGGTGGAGGACCTCGGGGTCGCCGACCGGCAGCGCGTGGAGATCCTCAAGGTCCTCTACCGCGGCGCCCGCATCCTCATCCTCGACGAGCCGACCGCCGTGCTCGTGCCGCAGGAGGTGGACGCGCTCTTCGCCAACCTCCGCGAGCTGAAGGCCGAGGGACTGACCGTCATCTTCATCTCGCACAAGCTGGGCGAGGTGCTCTCGGTCGCCGACGACATCACCGTCATCCGGCGCGGCACCACCGTCGCCTCCGTCGCCCCCGGCGACGTCACCGTCAAGCAGCTCGCCGAGCTGATGGTCGGTGCCGAGCTGCCCTCCCCGGAGACCCGCGACTCCACCGTCACCGAGACCCCCATGCTGAGGGTGGACGGCCTGACCCTCACCGGCCACGACCCGGTCGACGGCGCCCGCACCATCCTGGACGACGTCTCCCTCACCATCCACAAGGGCGAGGTGCTGGGCCTGGCCGGTGTGGAGGGCAACGGCCAGACCGAGCTGATCGAGGCGTTGATCGGCATTCGCCCGGCCGACGGCGGCACCATCGTCCTCGGCGAGCAGGACATCACCGGCTGGCCCACCAGACGCCGCCGCGAGGGCGGCGTCGGCTACATCCCCGAGGACCGCCACCGCCACGGGCTGCTGCTGGAGTCCTCCCTGTGGGAGAACCGCATACTCGGGCACGTCACCGAGTCCCCCAACAGCAAGGGGCCCTGGCTGGACATCAAGGCCGCCCGCGCCGACACCGAGCGGATCGTCGCCGAGTACGACGTGCGCACCCCCGGCATCGACGTCACCGCGGCCTCCCTGTCCGGCGGCAACCAGCAGAAGCTGATCGTGGGGCGGGAGATGAGCCACACCCCCCGGCTCCTGATCGCCGCCCACCCCACGCGAGGCGTGGACGTCGGAGCCCAGGCGCAGATCTGGGAACAGATCCGCACCGCGCGCCGCGCCGGCCTGGCCGTTCTGCTGATCTCCGCCGACCTCGACGAGCTGATCGGCCTGTCCGACACCCTGCGCGTGATGTACCGCGGCCGACTGGTCGCCGACGCCGACCCCGCCACGATCACCCCTGAGGCCCTGGGCTCCGCCATGACCGGCGCGGCCTCCGGCCGTCTCGACGACGGGGCGGCGGCCGAACCCGCCGCCAGGACCGCCGACGGGACCGCCGCCGCGGGCCGGGACGGGGGAGAGGACCGATGAAGAAGTTCGACAAGGACCGGATGGTCCTGGCTCTCGGCGGACCGGCGCTGGCCATCGTCGTCGCCGTGCTGCTGACCTCGGTGGTGCTGATCGCCTCCGGCCTCAGCCCCGTCCGGCCGTACGTGCTGATGGCCGAGTACGCGATGCACGCCGACATCCAGGTGCTCATCGTCAACCAGGCCGCCACGTACTACCTGGCGGCGCTCGCGGTGGCCGTCGGCTTCCGCATGAACCTGTTCAACATCGGCGTCGACGGGCAGTACCGGCTCGCCGCGATGGCCGCCGCCCTCGTCGGAGCCTCGGTCACCCTGCCCGGCCCCCTGCACATCGCGCTGATCCTGGTCGCCGCGATGCTGGTGGGCGGCTTCTGGGCCGGTATCGCGGGCATCCTGAAGACCACCCGGGGAGTGAGCGAGGTCGTCTCGACGATCATGCTCAACTCCATCGCCACCAGCATCATCGCCTACCTCGTCCTGCCCGCCCAGTTCGGCGAGCAGCGCGGCAACAACCTCACCACCGGACAGATCCCGGAATCGGGCTGGTTCCCCGGCATCGACATGGGCGCGGCCGGCGAGATCTACGGCTTCACCGCCGTCGCCGCCCTGTGCGGCCTGCTGTACTGGCTGATCCTGAACCGCACCCGGTTCGGCTTCGACCTGCGCGCCACCGGCGCCAGCCCCAGCGCCGCCTCCGCCAGCGGCGTCGACGCCAGGCGCATGGTGCTCACCAGCATGCTGATCTCCGGCGCGGTCGCCGGTCTGGCCGGCATGCCCGTCCTGCTCGGCGACGCCCACACCTACAGCCTGGACTTCCCCGCGGGCGTGGGCTTCACCGGCATCACCATCGCCCTGCTCGGCCGCAACCACCCCCTCGGCATAGCCTTCGGAGCGCTGCTCATCGCCTTCCTCGACAAGGCGTCGCCGACGCTCGACTACAACGGCTACGAGAAGGAGATCGCCACGATCATGCAGGGCCTGATCGTGATGGCGGTCGTCATCAGCTACGAGTCCGTGCGCCGCTACGGCCTGCGCCGCCAGCAGCAGAAGGTCGGCGAGGAACTCGCCGCCGAGGCCGTCGCCGCGGGCGAGGGCGACGGCACTGGTCCGAAGAACCGCAAGGAGGTGTCGGCGTGAGCACCGTCCTCGACAAGCGGCCGGCCGCACAGCAGCCGAAGAAGCCCGCCCGCCGCCGGCTGACCCTGGCCGAGTGGATGCTCGTGATCGCGGGCCTGCTGGTGCTCGTCTCCGCCGTACGGCTGATCACCGGGGCCCACGGCATCACCTCCGTCGGGCAGACCTCGGCCGCCCTGCGACTGGCCGTCCCCATCGGGCTGGCCGGACTGGGCGGCCTGTGGGCCGAGCGGGCCGGTGTGATCAACATCGGTCTGGAGGGCATGCTGATCCTGGGCACCTGGTTCGGAGCCTGGGCCGGCGTCCAGTGGGGCCCGTGGACGGGCGTGGTCATGGGCATCGTCGGCGGCGCGCTGGGCGGCCTGCTGCACGCGATCGCCACCGTCACCTTCGGCGTCAACCACATCGTCTCCGGTGTGGCCATCAACATCCTCGCCGTCGGCGCCACCCGCTACCTGTCAAGCTTCACCTTCGCCGAGATGGAGAGCGGCACCAGCAAGCAGTCCCCGCCCATCGAGTCGATAGGACAGATCACCGTTCCCGGGCTGTCCGACGCGATGGCGACGCTCAACGCCAAGCACTGGTTCGTCGTCTCGGACGTCGCCGGCCTCGTGGGCGGCCTGGTCACCAACCTCTCCCTGCTGACGATCGTGGCCGTCGCCATGATCCCGCTCAGCCGGTGGGTGCTGTGGAACACCGGCTTCGGCCTGCGGCTGCGCTCCTGCGGCGAGAACCCGACCGCGGCCGAGAGTCTGGGCGTCAACGTCTACAGGTACAAGTACATCGCCGTGATGATCTCCGGCGGCTTCGCCGGCATGGGCGGCGCGTTCCTCGCCGAGGTCGCCTCCAACATCTACCTGGAGGGCCAGACCGGCGGACGCGGCTACATCGGCCTCGCCGCGATGATCTTCGGCAACTGGATGCCGGGCGGACTCGCCCTGGGCGCCGGCCTGTTCGGCTACACCGACAGCCTCAACCTGCGCGGCGGCGGCCAGAACGTCCACGCCCTGCTCCTGCTGCTGGCGATCCTGCTGGTCCTGGCCACCGCCTGGTCGGTCTACCGGAAGAGGTACCTGTCCGGCGCGGTCGCGGCGGTCTGCGGTCTGGTGCTGTTCGTCTGGTACTCCTCGGTGGACGAGGTGCCCAGCCAGTTCGTCAGCGCCGCCCCGTACGTCGCCACGCTGCTGGTGCTGGCCATGTCCGCGCAGCGACTGCGGATGCCGAAGGCCAACGGGCACGCCTACCGGAAGGGTGAGGGCAAGTAGGTGAGCGAGTCCCCCGCGACGGGTGCCGGCCGGGCCGACTGGCCGGCGCTGCGGGAGCGGGCCCGGGAGCTGATGTCCCGGGCCTACGCCCCGTACTCCAGGTATCCGGTCGGCGCCGCCGCGCTGGTGGACGACGGCCGGATCGTCGGCGGCTGCAACGTGGAGAACGCCGCCTACGGTGTCGCGCTGTGCGCCGAGTGCGGCCTGGTCTCCGAGCTGGCCGCCACCGGCGGCGGCCGGCTGGTGGCCTTCACCTGCTGCGACGGCCGCGGCGAGATCCTCATGCCGTGCGGCCGCTGCCGCCAGCTGCTGTGGGAGCACGGCGGCCCGAACCTGGCGGTCGACACCGCCACCGGCGTCCGGCCGCTGTCCGACCTTCTCCCCGACGCCTTCGGCCCCGGCCACCTCGCCGGCGCGGACGGCCCCACCAGCCCCTGACCCGCGCCCGGCGCCCCCGACCCCCAAGGAGCATCACCGACCGATGGACGCCATCTCCGTCATCCGCACCAAGCGCGACCGGGGCCGCCTCGGCGACGCCCAGATCGACTGGGTCATCGACGCCTACACCCGCGGCGAGGTCGCCGACGAGCAGATGTCGGCCCTGGCCATGGCCATCCTGCTCAACGGCATGGAACGCGAGGAGATCGCCCGCTGGACCGCCGCGATGATCGACAGCGGTGAACGGATGGACTTCTCCGCCCTGTCCCGGCCCACCGCTGACAAGCACTCCACCGGCGGTGTCGGCGACAAGATCACCCTGCCGCTGGCACCGCTGGTCGCCGCCTGCGGCGCCGCCGTCCCCCAGCTCTCCGGCCGCGGCCTGGGCCACACCGGCGGAACGCTGGACAAGCTGGAGTCGATCCCCGGCTGGCGGGCGCTGCTGAGCAACGACGAGATGATGGACGTACTGCGCTCGGTCGGCGCGGTGGTCTGCGCGGCCGGCGACGGACTGGCCCCGGCCGACAAGAAGCTCTACGCGCTGCGTGATGTCACCGGCACCGTCGAGGCGATCCCGCTGATCGCCTCCTCGATCATGTCCAAGAAGATCGCCGAGGGCACGGGCTCGCTCGTCCTGGACGTCAAGGTCGGCTCCGGCGCGTTCATGAAGAACCTCGACGACGCCCGCGAGCTGGCCTCCACCATGGTCGGACTCGGCACCGACCACGGGGTGCGCACCGTCGCCCTGCTCACCGACATGTCCACCCCGCTCGGCCTGACCGCCGGCAACGCCCTGGAGGTCCGCGAGTCGGTGGAGGTCCTGGCCGGCGGCGGTCCGGCCGACGTCGTCGAGCTGACGCTGGCGCTGGCCCGCGAGATGCTCGCCGCCGCCGGACTGCCGGACGCCGACCCCGCCAGGGCGCTCGCCGACGGCTCGGCCATGGACCACTGGCGCCGCATGATCACCGCCCAGGGCGGCGACCCGGACGCCCCCCTGCCCACCGCCCGCGAGCGGCATACCGTGACAGCCTCCGCCTCCGGCGTCCTGACCAGGCTGGACGCCTACGCCGTCGGCGTCGCCGCCTGGCGCCTGGGCGCGGGCCGCGCGCGCAAGGAGGACCCGGTGCAGGCCGGGGCCGGGGTGGAGCTGCACGCCAAGCCCGGCGACCGCGTGAGTGCCGGAGCCCCGCTGCTGACCCTCCACACCGACACCCCCGAGCGCTTCGAGTACGCGCTCGAAGCCCTCACCGGCGACGCGGTCGGGATCACCGACACGGCCTCGGCCGGGCCCACCCCCCTGATCCTCGACCGCATCGCCTGACAGCCGCCCCTGCGGCCGTAGGCCGCGGGCGGGGCCGCACACGGAGGCGCCCGTACCCCCGGGACGTGGGGTACGGGCGCCTCGTCGCCCGTCCGTCCGGCAGGGGCTCAGGCGCCCAGCTCGTAGAGGACGAACTCCTCCCAGAAACCGCCGATCTCGGCGGAACGGGCGCGCAGCGCCCCGCTGTTCAGAGCGGCCATCTCCATCACCGCGGACCGCTTCCCAGCCGGCCGGGACCGCGACCGCAACGCCCTTCCCTCGGATGCTCCCGCGGCCGCCCCGCCCTGATGATCCACGAGGCAGTGCCAGACTATCGGCGGACGCCACTTTTCATCGGGTTCGTTCCAATCGATTCCCGAATCGGGAAGGAATTCCCTCGATGAGGCCGGTTCCGCAACCTCGGATTAATGTGGAGGAGGGTTTTTGTTCTCCGAGTCCGAGTCCGGGCGCGGGGTGGCACGGGGGGGCGAAAAAATCCGCCGCTTCCGTCGGCACCGCTTCCCGGCGGCCCCGTCTCCTGCTTGACGCGCGATACGGTCGGCTCTCGGCCCCATTGACCCCCTGGGTGTTCCGACCTCGCCCAAGGACACCTGTGACCAGTGCGACGCGAGCGCGGCATGCCGGGGACGCGTGGTCCCGGCCACGTAAAGGCCGTCCGCTGGTTCGCCGGTGTGACGGTCCTGGCCGCCGTCGTGCTCGCTGGTCTGTGTGCCGAACTCACGAGCGCGGGCAGTCGGTAGTTCACGGGCCCGTCGAGCCCCGGCCGTGCGCCGACGAGACCGTCCGCTGTCACCTGTTCTCCACGGGGGTGCGGGCGGTGGTCTGCGCAGCCCCCGATGGAGAAGGCGCGATGGAGAACCCTCACTGCCACCGCAGCGACCCGACCGGCGACGATGCCCCAACAGCCAAGAACTACAGTTGCCGTGGCAGTGGGGGTTCATGGCGGTGAAGCGCCAGGGCCCACACCCACCTCCTGCGTGCAACGGAATGGCCCTCAGGGAAATCTAGAAAGGTCCCGTATAGAGAAGCTCGCCACTTTTGCTGTAGACGCTTACTTGTCCTTCCCCATTCTCGGAATTCCGCCAGTCCGCGAAGGCGTTGGTGATCCGCCGACCGTTCTCTGATGTCGCCAAGGGGCCATCGAGAGTAGTGGCGATAAACGCCCGGTTGCCGCCTTTTTCCCAGTCGCCGAAGACACGTTCGACCGAAGGGCCCAGCTCGTAGATAGTCCCGTCTTCGTTGGCCCTGGATTCGATGAATTCCTGTGCCGACTGCTTCGAAGCACTCTGGTCGGGATCGGAAGGGAGGGCGGTCTGAGTGATGGGTTGGGCGTTTTCGGGATTCGATGACAAGGGGTTGCAGCCCGTCGTCAGTGCGGCGACCAAAAGGCAGCCAATGAACCAGTTTTTGCGCACATGCACCTCCATATGCCAATGCCTTTCCCCGAGGGGAAGAGGGGCGCCCTGGCCGGATGTCTCAGTGGAAGGTCACCGTATCGGCCTTGTTGTTCCAGCTGCCGCCGTAAAAGTAGTCTTCCTTGCCGAAGTCAACGCAGTAGCCCATCGGCACGTACAGCTCGGGGTCCCAGCCGACGCGCCAGTCGCTGACGTGGGTGCCGTTGCCGGTGCCGCTGCGGTTGTTGCACCCCGATCCAGCCTGGTCACGGAAGTTCCAGCTCTCCAGGGCCTTCGTCCCGTCCGCGCTCCACCTGAGCATCCTCCCGCCGAAGGTGGTGTAGTCGAACAGACAGGCGTATCCGGAGTAGCAGTCCGTCGGGGCCATGGCCCCGACGGAGCCGTCCGTGCTGTCGGCCGACTTCGTCGAGGGCGCCGAGGCGTCGCGGAGAGGCTTCGGGTCGAAGCCCTTGGTGTCGAGCGCACCGGGGATCTTCATCCCCCTGTCCTTGGCAGCCGCAGCGTGCCCAAGGCTCTCATCCGCCAAGTCCTTGAGTTCCTCCTCAACGCCGTCGTAGCAGCGGACGTCTCCGATGGCGACCTCCGTGCAGCTCACCGCGTTCCGCGGCCACCCGTCAGCGAGGACGACCTCTTCCCCGTGGTACGTGGCGACGATGGGCTGGGTGTCAACGGGATTATCCGCGCCCGTGATGGGATCCTCCGCCGCGCTACTCGCAGGCGCATTGGCCATCAGCATGGCCGCAGCGACCGAGGCGGCCGTAAAAACTCTTCGCATGGACGCAAGTCCCCTGTTGTCGGTGCGTTGGTTGAATGGTCAGTGGGTTCGAGCCGGAGTCCCGCCCGAACATTTTTCCGGACACTGACACCTGTTCGGGTTTCCTCGTTGAAATCTTTCAGCTCCACCTTTCTATCAGGCGGCCATGCGGGCATTGTCCAGTTGAGGAGTTGCTTCCGGCCTGCGATACCCAGATGGAATAGGGCGTTGACGCAGGCAGGGCGCGTGTTGATGGACGACCTTGCAGAGCGGAGGAGATTCCTGGCGACACGCGGTGGTTCGCCAAGTCCTGATGGCGCGCCAGCCGGCCTCCTTCGGATACGCCCTGGCCGGAGTGCCTCTGTACCTGCTGGTGGATCGGTGGGCACCCGGCGGCCCGACCGTGGCGTTGTACGGAGACCCCGAGGGGGACACCTACCGGGTACCGCACGCGGGGAAGTTCGGGGACAAGGTCTTCCTCCCCGATCCCTTCGGTCTCACCGTCGACACGGGCGCCTTCCCCGCCGGCCGAGCCGGACGGAGAGACGCCCGCGGGACGGGACTCAGCAGCCTCGCGCGACCGCCAGTCGGCGCTGGACCACCGCGCGGCGCGTGGCGTAGAGGGTGACGCCCGCCGCCAGGACCAGGGCGGTCAGGGAGAGGGCGACCGTCGCGCTCCAGCCCGCCGCGTGGTAGGCGATCGCGCCCAGCGTGCCGCCCAGGGAACTGCCGACGTAGTACGCCATCTGGTACAGCGCCGATGCCTGCGCCCGGCCCGTCCTCGCCGTGCGGCCCACCGAGCCGGAGGCGACCGCGTGGCCCGCGAAGAAGCCCGCCGTGACCAGGACCAGGCCCAGCAGTACGGCCGGGAGGGTGTCGCCGAGGGTCAGCAGCAGGCCGGTGGTGGTGGCGCCGATGGCCAGGTAGAGCGCGCCGCGGCGGCCGAGCCGTCCGGTCAGTCGCCCGGCGGCGGCCGAGGAGACGGTGCCGACGAGGTAGATCGCGAAGACCGAGCCGGCCAGGCCCTGGGAGAGGCCGAAGGGCTCGGAGGTCAGCCGGTAGCCGACCACGGTGTAGACCGCGCCGAAGACGGTCATGAACAGCAGGCCGAGCGAGTACAGCCGTACCAGCAGCCCGTCGGACAGGTGGCCGCGCACGGTGTTCAGCATCTCGGCGGGGCGCAGCGAGGCCGGGGTGAAGTTGTGCGCCCGGGGGATCAGCAGCCGGTAGGCGAGGGCGCACAGCAGGGAGAGCGCGCCGACCGCCGCGAGCCCCGCGCGCCAGCCCCAGCCCTCGGCGACCCAGCCGGTGAGGACGCGGCCGGTCATCCCGCCGACGCTGTTGCCCGCCACGAACAGGCCGATCGCCCCGACCAGCGCGGCCGGCCGTACCTCCTCCGCCAGGTACGCCGTCGCCGAGGCCGGAATGCCCGCGATCGCCACGCCCTGCAGGGCGCGCAGCGCGATCAGGACCTCCATGCTGGGCGCGAAGGGCAGCGCGAGCGCGACGACGACCGCGACCGCAAGGGAGCCCGTCATCAGGGTGCGCCGTCCGAAGCGCTCGGAGAGGGCGGACAGCGGCAGCACGGCCACCGCCAGCGCGATGGTGGCGGCCGAGACGGTCCAGCTCGCCTGCCCGGGCGTCACGCCGAAGTCGGCGGTGAGGGCGGGCAGCAGGGGCTGGGTGGAGAACAGCAGGGCGAAGGTCGCCAGGCCCACGGCGAAGAGGGCGAGGCTGATGCGCCGGGGGGAGGACGGGAAACGCTCGGGAGAGGCACCTGTGCGGGCAGGTGCCCCGGTATCGACGGAAGGCATGCCTCGAACGTACGATCAACGATCTGATGCGTCCAATGCACAAGGCGGCAGGTCTTCATGCGCAGACGCATAAGCCGAGATGGGAGGGTGTCGTGTCACCGGTCGGCAACAGAAAAGACATCTCGGTTACATCCGGTACAACCGGTGACGCCCCTCACATCGACCCCGGTTCCTGGGCCGCGGTGCTCACCCCGCGGCTGGCGCAGTTCGTCGCCGTGGCCCGGCACGAGCACGTCACGCGGGCGGCCGGCGAGCTGGGGGTGCCGCAGTCCACGCTCAGCCGGGCGATGGCGCGGCTGGAGGACGACCTGGGGGTGGCGCTCTTCGCGCGGCGGGGACGGACGGTCGCGCTGACGCCGGCCGGGCATACGTTCCTGGCCTCGGTGGAGCGGGCGCTGGGCTCGGTGGAGCAGGCGGCGGAGGCGGTACGGGCGGACGCCGACCCGGCCTCGGGCAAGGTGGCCTTCGGCTTCCTGCACACGCTGGGGTCGGAGACCGTGCCCGGGCTGATCCGCTCCTTCCGCGCCGACCATCCCCGGGTGCGCTTCTCGCTGGTGCAGACGTACGGCGAGGCGATGATCGAGCGGCTGCGCGCCGGGGACCTGGACCTGTGCCTGACCTCCCCGGTGCCGGACGCCCCGGATCTGGTGGCGCGGCGGCTGGACGAGCAGCGGCTGCGGCTGGTGGTGCCCGAGGAGCATCCGCTGGCGCGGCGCAGGCGGGTGCGGCTGGTGGAGGCGGCGCGGGAACCGTTCATCACCCTGGAGCCGGGCTACGGGATGCGGCGGATCTTCGACGCGCTGTGCGCCGAGGCGGGCTTCAGGCCGAGGATCGCGTTCGAGGGGGAGGAGGCCGAGACGCTGCGCGGGCTGGTCGCCGCCGGGCTGGGGGTGGCTCTGCTGCCGCCTCCGGCCGTACCCCGGCCGGGGGTGCGGGAGCTGGCGGTCACCCAGCCGCGGGCGGTGCGGGAGATCGGGGTGGCCTGGGTGGACGGCCGCCCGGACCCCCCGCCGGTGACGGCGTTCCGGGCGTTCCTGCTGAGCCGCCGGGGACGGTTGCTGCCGTAGGCGGCACGGGGGCGGCAGGAGGACGGCAGGCGCGCTCAGTGGCGAAGGGAGAGGCCGAAGCCGGCCGCCAGCGGCATCCGCAGGCCCAGCGGCGGCGGGGCCGCCAGCGCGTCGGCCACCGGGCGGGCGAAGTCCCGGTCGCACAGGGTGCTCAGGGCGAAGCCCTCGGCCAGGGCGAGGACTTCCGAGCGGTGCTGGCGCAGCGCGTGGCCGTCGGTGTGGACCTCGAAGCGGCAGACGTCCGGGTTGATCTTCTTGGCCCGCGCGGCCAGCCGGTAGGACAGGTCCGGGCCGGTGTGCTCGTCGTCCGTGCCGTGCACGATCAGCACCCGCCGGCCGGCGAGCTGCCGCACCGGCTCCTCCCCGCCGTCCTCGCGGTCCCCCGGCAGCCAGGGGGCCAGGGCCAGGACGGAGACCACCGCCGGGTGGCCCGCGGCACGCAGCGCCGCACGGGCGCCGATGTCCCGGCCCACCAGGCACACGGGGACGTCCCCGTAGCGGCGTGCGATCTCCTCCAGCGCCCACTCGGTGTCCCGCACGGGGTGGGCGTCCGCGCCGTTCCAGCCGCGATGGCGGTAGTGGAGGACGTGCGTGGCCACCTCGTGCCCCGCTCCCGCCCGCGCCAGCCGCCGCGCCAGCGGCAGCATCGCGGCCGCTGCCCGGCGGGAGCGGCCGCGCGTGCCCGCGGCCGTCCCTCCCGGGAGCAGCAAGGCCACGCCCTGTACCGCGTGGTCGTCTCCGAACGCCCGCCCCAGCCGCGCATCCCGCCGCGGCAACGCCTGCCGAGTCACGGCAAGAACGATGGCAGAAGCGGGGGTGTACGGGCGGTGCCGGGCGGTCACCATTGGGTATCGAAAGACCCGGGGGTGCGCGCGGGCGGTGTGCGGGCGGGTGCGAGAACCGCCCAAGGGTGATATCTACGCGCGTAGGCGCTAGAGTGCGGCAATGACGAGCGAGACTGTCACCACCACCCCCACCCCGGACCAGATCCGCCGCGCCCCCAAGGTGCTGCTCCACGACCACCTCGACGGCGGCCTGCGTCCGGCCACCGTCGCCGAACTCGCCCGCGAGTGCGGATACGGCGGCCTGCCCGAGACCGACCCCGAGGCGCTGGGTACCTGGTTCCGCGAGGCGGCCGACTCCGGTTCGCTGGAGCGCTACCTGGAGACCTTCGCCCACACCTGCGCGGTGATGCAGACGCGCGAGGCGCTGGTGAGGGTCGCGGCCGAGTGCGCCGAGGATCTGGCCGCCGACGGCGTGGTCTACGCCGAGGTGCGCTACGCCCCCGAGCAGCACCTGGAGGCGGGGCTGAAGCTGGGGGAGGTCGTCGAGGCCGTCAACGAGGGCTTCCGCGAGGGCGAGCGCCGGGCCCGCGAGGCCGGGTACCGCATCCGCGTGGGCGTCCTGCTCACCGCCATGCGGCACGCCGCCCGCTCGCTGGAGATCGCCGAACTGGCCAACCAGTACAGGGACGCGGGCGTCGTCGGCTTCGACATCGCGGGCGCCGAGGCGGGTCACCCGCCCACCCGCCACCTGGACGCCTTCGAGTACCTCAAGCGCGAGAACAACCACTTCACCATCCACGCCGGCGAGGCGTTCGGGCTGCCGTCCATCTGGCAGGCGCTCCAGTGGTGCGGCGCCGACCGGCTCGGCCACGGGGTGCGGATCATCGATGACATCCACGTCGCCGACAACGGGACGGTGAGGCTGGGCCGGCTGGCGGCGTACGTGCGCGACAAGCGGGTCCCGCTGGAGCTGTGCCCCACCTCCAACATCCAGACCGGGGCGGCCTCCTCCTACGCCGGGCACCCCATCGGGCTGCTGCGGCGGCTGCGTTTCCGCGCCACCGTCAACACCGACAACCGGCTGATGAGCGGTACCAGTATGAGCCGCGAATTCGGGCACCTGGCGGAGACGTTCGGCTACACGCTGGACGACATGCAGTGGTTCACCGTCAACGCGATGAAGTCCGCGTTCATCCCTTTCGATGAACGTCTGGCCATGATCAATGACGTGATCAAGCCCGGATACGCCGAGCTGAAGGCCGAGTGGCTGTTCCGGGAGGCCGCCACCAAGGGCCTGTGACCAGGCGCTTCCCCCGGCCGGAGGCAGCCGGGGGAGGCGGCGGGCCGCGGCCGGGCGTGGCGGCGGGAGCGCGCGCCCGGCCGTTTTCGGGTGTTTGCGGCCGACGTGGCGCCCTGGCTACCTTCGCGAGGCCGCTCAAGCCATCCACACGAGGACGTACCAGCTGATGAAGCAGCGAACGATGAAGACGATCGGTGTCGCCGTGCTCGGCGCCGCCTTCGCCGCCACCGGCGCCGGGACCGCCTCCGCGGCGGACACCCTGGGGCTCGGCAAGACCGCCGGAGGCGCGCTGAAGAGCCTGCCCGCGCAGGAGGTCGCCAGGACGCTGCCCGCTTCCGACGCGGCCCAGCAGGCCCGTACGCTGCCCGCCCGCGCCGAGGGCAGGGCGGGGAAGCAGGCCGCCGCCAGGAAGCAGGACCCGGTGCGGGAACTGCTCGGCGGCCTGCCGCTCGGCATGCCCGAGAAGCCGACGATGCTCAACCTGCCGACCGGCGAACTCACCGGCGCCCTGCAGACCGGCGAGCTGCTGGGCTGACGCAGCCTTCTCCTCCTCCCCTTCCGGCGTCTCCCCCTCCCTCCACTCCACCCACGGGAGGCGCCACGGGCCGCGCTCCGGGCCTTCCCCGGGGCGCGGCCCTTCCCCTGTGTACGAGATGTGCGCCGGTGGGCGTGTCATCACCTCGCGCGCTGTGCCCTGCGCTCGTCCGGCAGCAGGATCCACAGGGCGACGTAGAGCAGGAACTGCGGTCCCGGCAGCAGGCAGGAGACCAGGAAGATCGCGCGCACCGTGTTCGGCGCGATGCCGAAGCGGCGGGCCAGACCGGCGCACACACCGGCGATCATCCGGTCGTCACCGGGTCGGACGATTGCGGCCATGGCGGGACTCCTTCGCTCTTGACGGAACGCCGTCGTTCGGCGGGGACAGATCCACCGTAGGTGAGCGACAGGGGTGAAAGCCCCCTCTAGGGGGCGATTCCGACCCTGGGAGTCCTCGGGGGCACACCCTGATCCCCCATTCCGGGGGACCCGGACCGCCGGGCGCCGGAGTCTTCCCGCCGCGCCGCCGCGCGCAGCCGGGCGCGCAGCGCCGGGTAACACAGCAGATGGACCAGGGCCACTCCCGTGGTGTTGAGCAGCAGCGCGTCCACGTCCGCCACCTGGCCCGGGACCGAGGGCTGCACCAGCTCGATGCCGAGCGAGATCATCGACGCGGTGGAGACCGTACGCGCCCACGAACCCAGCCGTGATGTCACCCGGCCCGACACCATCGGCAGCAGCACCCCCAGCGGGGCCAGCAGGGCCAGCCCGCCGCCGATGCCCTCCAGCACCGCCCGGGGGCCGTCCACGAGATCGGCGTGGATCGAGGCGAAGGGCCGCAGGTTCGCGGGGGAGACCCAGGGAACGGACAGGGGGCGCAGCGTCAGCCAGCCGACGAACAGCAGGTGGCAGCCGAGGAGGACGAGCCCCGCTGCGCGGATGCGGTGGGCGGCGAAGCCGCCGGGGTGATGACGCTGCACGGCGACACAGACGCGCGCGGCGCGTGCGGCGGTTCCGCCTTCCCGGGCACACCGGTGCGCGGCACGCGCACCGGGCGCGGAGGCACGGGGCGCGGGTGCCCCGCGCCTACCGGAGCGGAGTGCCCGCGGTCTTCGCCGCCTCCGGGCTGCCGCGCAGCGCTTCGGTGCAGGAGTAGCGCAGCGGGGGCTTCCCGCCGTCCCGCGCCGGGCCGCCGAGAACCACCGAGCCGTCCTGGCCGGCGGCGGCCGTGCCCGCGAGCGTGCAGACGATCTGGGCCAGCGCGAAGGACGGCAGCCCAGTCGGGTCCCGGCTCAGCCGCAGCGTCCCCCCGGGGTCGCCGTCCCCGGGCCCGGCGACCTCCAGATCCCCGGGGACGGAGCTGCTGAAGCCCGCCTCCCGTTCGGCTCGGGAGGGATTCCCGCGCAGCTCATCCAGCAGTCCGCGGGCCGTCTCCAGCCGGGTGTCCCGGCCGGGCTCCGGGCCGTCCGGCGACACGCCGCGCCCCACCGGCGAGACGCCGCCGCCGCAGACGAGGAAGACCTCCGCCCGGACGTTCCCGCCGACGGGGGGCAGCTCCTCCTCCCCGGCGGGCGCCGCGCACGAGGCGCGCTCCGGCGCCGGGCCGGCGTCCACCGGCACGGGCGTGGAACGTATGCCGCACCCGCCGAGCGCGAGCGCGGCCAGGGCCGCGGCGGTCGCGCGCAGGCCGGGGGCCGTACGGCGTGTGGTGCTCATCGTCCGTCCTCCCGGTGCGTCCCGCCGGCCTCCGCGCCCTGGGCGGTGTCCGCTTCCGGACCGGTGTCCGGGTCCCGGTCCGCGTCCCGGTCCCGGTCCTGGTCCGGCGCGAGACGGCTGGCGTCGCGCGGCAGCCGCAGGGTGAAGACCGCGCCGCCCTCGGGCGCGTTCCCGGCGGTGATGGAACCGCCGTGGATGTGGGCGTTCTCCATGGCGATCGACAGCCCGAGCCCGCTGCCCTCGGAGCGGGGCCGGGAGGCGCTGGCCTTGTAGAAGCGGTCGAAGACGTGCGGCAGCACTTCCTCGGGGATGCCGGGGCCGCGGTCGGCGACCCGTACGACCAGCTCTTCCTCGCCCGGCCCCGTACCCGGCCCCGCGTCCTCCGCCGGGGCTTCCCGGGTGCGCACCGACACCCGCACCGGGGAGCCGCCGTGCTTGAGCGCGTTGCCGATCAGGTTGGCCAGGATCACGTCCAGACGGCGCGGGTCGAGCCGCGCGGTGATGCCGCGGTCGGCGTCCAGCTCGACCGCGTCCAGCCAGGCCCGGGCGTCGATGCAGGCGGTCACCTGGTCCGCGACGTCGACGTCGTCGAGCACCAGGCGGGCCGTACCCGCGTCGAAACGGGTGACCTCCATCAGGTTCTCCACCAGGTCGTTCAGCCGACGGGTCTCGCTGACGACCAGGGTGACCGCGGGGGCGATCATCGGGTCGAGCGAGTCGATCTCCTCCTCCAGGACCTCGGTGACGGCGGTGATCGCGGTCAGCGGGGTGCGCAGCTCGTGCGACATGTCCGCCACGAAGCGGCGGCTGGACTCCTCGCGGGCGCTCAGTTCGGCCACCCGCTGCTCCAGTGCCTCGGCGGTGCGGTTGAACGTCCTCGACAGCTCGGCCAGCTCGTCCTTCCCCGACACCCTCAGCCGGGTCTCCAGCCGCCCCTCGCCCAGCCTCCGCGCGGCCTCGCCCAGCCGCTGCACGGGCCGCAGCACCGTGGTGGCGGCGGCCTGCGCCAGCAGGGCGGAGCCGACCAGGGCCAGTGCGGTGGCGATCCCCAGCGACCAGGCCAGGGAGTTGAGGTCGTCACGCTCGGGGACGAGCGACTTGAACATGTAGCCTGTCGGCCCGCCGCCGATCACGGTCGCACCGCCCACCAGATACGGCTCGCCGCCCACCGTGACCCGCTGCCAGTACAGGTGGTAGGGGGCCTTGTTGACGGCGTCGAGCGGGCGCTTCTCGGCGACCGCCGAGCGCAGCGCACGGGGCACGTCCGCCAGGGTGAACTCCGGGTCGGAGGCCGCCTCGCAGTGCGAACCGTCGGCCTGCTCCCCGGTCAGCACCACTTCGTACCGCTGGGTGGTGCCGGCCATGGAGCGGGCCGTGTCCCGCAGTGCGGCGCAGGCCGGCTGGCGGGGCATGGCGCCGGCGCTGTCGCCCAGCGACTCGCGGAAGTCGTTGAGCGCGGCGTTCTGCGCCCGGGTCAGGACGGCGTCGCGGTTGATCCAGTAGGCGATGCCGGAGACCGCCACCGCGGCGGTCAGGGCGACCAGCGCGAAGACCACCACCAGCCGCAGCCGCAGGCTCGTCAGCCGCAGCGACCCGGCGATCCTGCCCGGGGAGCCGCTCACGGAGCCTCCCGGCGGTTCCGGCCGTGCCGGGGCGCCGACAGGGGCGCGGGTATCGCGACCGGGTGTCCGCCCGCCTCGTGCGCTCCGCTCATGCCGGGGGGTCCAGCCGGTAGCCGACGCCGCGCACGGTGCGGATCAGCGTCGGCGAGGAGGGGACGTCCTCGACCTTGGCGCGCAGCCGCTGGACGCACGCGTCGACCAGCCGGGAGTCGCCGAGATAGTCGTGCTCCCACACCAGCCGCAGCAACTGCTGCCGCGACAGCGCCTGCCCGGGGCGGCGGCTCAGCTCCAGCAGCAGCCGCAGCTCGGTCGGGGTGAGCTGGAGGTCCCTGCCGTTCTTCGTCACCGTCATCGCCGAGCGGTCGATGACCAGCGCGCCGAAGGTAGCCGAGTCGTTCGCCTCCCGCTCACCGCGCCGCATCACCGCGCGGATGCGGGCGTCCAGCACCCGTCCCTGCACCGGCTTGACCACGTAGTCGTCCGCACCGGACTCCAGGCCGACCACGACGTCGATGTCGTCGCTGCGCGCGGTCAGCAGGATGATCGGCAGCTGGTCCGTGCGCCGGATGCGGCGGCACACCTCGAAACCGTCGATGCCGGGGAGCATGACGTCCAGCACGATCAGATCGGGCCTCTGTTCGCGCAGCAGTTTGAGGCCGTCCTCGCCCGAGGCAGCGGTCACCACGCGGTGGCCCTGCCGGGTCAGCCCCATCTCCAGGGCGGTACGGACGGCCTCGTCGTCCTCGATCAGCAACAGGAAAGGCACGCGCGTCATTCTGGCTCATCCGGCGCCCTTACTTCGACCGGCCGGTGAACGGAGCGCGAGCACGGACGGGTCACGGCCCGCCCGGCCTCTGTGACACCTCTGTGACAGACGGGGGACCCGGTGATGAAACTGCCCCGGCAGTGTATTCGGAGTACGCGGCGTACACGGCACGGACCCGAGCACGCGGGCCGGTTCCACAAAGGGGGGCGCGGGATGAACACACTGCACCGCAACGTCACCAGCGCGGTTGTCCACACGCGTCTGCACGCTCCTGTGGTTCCCGCGCAGGCCGGGGGGAAGTCCAAGGCCGCGGGCGCCGCGGGGTGTGACCGGGGCGCCGGCCGCCGGCGGCC
>NZ_JAJFAU010000040.1:0-12159 GCF_022614595.1 Streptomyces sp. CNQ085 | reverse complement strand
CCTCGTACTTGGTGATCATCGAGTCGCGGTGCGCGAAGGCGTCCTCCGGCAGCGCACATCGCCGCCGTGTCCGGGCCGGCGGGGGAGGAAGCGTACGGGGAGACACCGGGGGAGCGGCGCACGGGGAGCGTGACGGAGGCGGAGTTCACCGCCTACGTCCGCGAGCGCCGCGCCTCCCTGTACGCCACCGCCTACCACCTCACCGGTGACCGCCACGAGGCCGAGGACCTGCTGCAGAGTGCGCTGTTCTCCACCTACCGGGCCTGGGACCGGATCACCGACAAGGCCGCGGTCGGCGGATACCTGCGCCGCACCATGACGAACCTGCACATCAGCGCCTGGCGCCGCCGCAAGCTCAACGAGTACCCGACCGAGGAGCTGCCCGAGTCGGCCGGCGAGGGCGACGCGATGCGCGGCACCGAACTGCGCGCGGTGCTGTGGCAGGCGCTGGCGCGGCTGCCCGAACTCCAGCGCACCATGCTGGTCCTGCGTTACTACGAGGGCCGTACCGATCCGGAGATCGCGGACATCCTGGACATCAGCGTCGGCACGGTCAAGAGCAGCATCTGGCGCTCCCTGCGCCGGCTGCGCGGTGACGAGGCGCTGAGCTTCGGGCGCGATCCGGAGGAGAGCTTCGGCGAGCTGGTCGCCTGACGCACCGGGGCCGGGAGCCGGGGGGGAAGACGGGGGAACAGGGGGAGCACGGGGGGCTCCGGGAGTGGGCCGGGTCGGCCGGGGGTGCCGACCGGGCCCACTCTCACGCGCGTACGGCTCCGGGGCGCTCGTACCCGCGCGCACGCCTCTTCGGCGCGTCGAGCGCCGCGATCCGCGCCAGCGCCTCGTCCCGGCCGCAGGCGTGGGCGCCCAGGGCGACATGGCGCGCCACGATCGCGCCCTCGGCACGCATCAGGGCCCAGCCGCGGCGCACCAGGACGGGCAGCGACTTACGCCCCTCGCGCACATCGCGCGCCAGCCGCCGCCGGAAGGTGGTGGAGGGGCGGCCGCGCAGGCACAACGCGTCGGCCAGCAAGCCGAGTTCGAGGCATCGTCCGGCGATCTCGGCGGCGAATATCCCCTCGGCGACGAACAGGCGCGCACCGCGCAGATCCAGCGACTCCTCGCCGGTCCGGGCGCTGGTGGAGATGTCGTACACCGGAACGGTGGCCCGGCCGCTCCCGCACAGCGCGGTGACCGCCGCCACCGCCGCGTCGGCGTCCCAGGAGCCGGGGTGGTCCCAGTCCACCCCGGCTCCCGGGACGCCGGAGAACCGGGGGAGGGACGGGTCGCCGGCCTCCTTGTAGAAGTCGTCCAGACGCAGCACGGGCAGCCCGGTGCGGGCGGCGAGCGAGGACTTGCCGGAGCCCGAGGGACCGGTCAGCAGGATCACGCGGGCGGTGTCGTGGGAGCTCACGGAAGACCATTGTCGGTCATCCACGGGTGAGTCGGTACGCGCGTGCGTGTGACGCCCGGCTCGTATACTCTGAGTCATCGTACGGACACAGTCTTCGAGTTCTCTTGGCAGGTGTACCGATGACCGCTCAGCGCCGCCGTCACGCACGGGAGAGGCAAACGGGGGGCAGCGGCGTCCAGCGCGCCCTGCTGCGGGCCGGGCTGACCGTCTCCGCGGTCGGGGCCGCGGTGACCGGGGGAGCGGGGGCGGCGTTCGCGGCTCCCGGGCAGGGCGCCGAGGCACCCGTGCGGCTGTCGAACCTCACCTCGCTGCTCTCGCCGGACTCGCTCGGGTCGAGCGTGCACGGCCTGGCCGAGGGCATGGGGGCCGCCGAGCACGTGGCGGCCGGTGCGGTGCGCCCGGCCAAGGACTTGCGGCTCCACCCGCTGGCGGGCACGGGGGTCGATCCGCTGGACAACATGGTCGGCACCCAGATCGCCGACTTCAAGCCGGTGAGCACGGGGGCCGTCACGGGACCGGTCAGCGGGGGAGGCACGATCCGCACCCTGCCGGTTACGGGCCCGGTGACGGGGCTGCTGCCCGGCTGAGCGCGGCCCGGCCGGACAGGCGCCGGTCCGGGACCGCCGCTTCCCCTTCCGAAGGGGAGCCGCGGCCCCGGACGGACGGCCCGTCAGACGCCGACGGGGTGCCAGACGGTCTTGGTCTCGGTGAAGGCCAGCATCCGCTTGGTACCCGGGTCGGCGGACCAGTCGGAGGTCGCGTCGGCCGGGCGCAGCACCCGCTTGAGGTTGTCCGCGGCGGCCGTCTCCAGCTCCTTGGCCAGTTCCGCGTCCGCGCCCGCCAGATCGATCGCGTTGACGTCCGCGTGGGCGGCGAGCGGCGCCGCGATCTCGGCCGTCCGCCCGGACAGGACGTTGACCACCCCGCCGGGCAGGTCGGAGGTGGCCAGCACCTCGGCCAGCGACAGGGCCGGCAGCGGCGCTCGCTCGCTCGCCACAACGACGGCCGTGTTGCCGCTGACGATCACCGGGGCGAGCACCGAGACCAGGCCCAGCAGGGAGGACTCCTGGGGGGCGAGCACGGCGACCACACCGGTCGGCTCGGGTGTGGAGAGGTTGAGGTACGGGCCGGCGACGGGGTTCGCCCCGCCCGCGACCTGGGTGATCTTGTCGGCCCAGCCCGCGTACCACACCCAGCGGTCGATCGCGGCGTCCACCCGGGCCGCGGCCTTCGCCTTCGACAGCCCCTCGGCGGCGGCCACCTCCGCGGCGAACTGCTCGCGGCGGCCCTCCAGCATCTCGGCGATCCGGTACAGGATCTGGCCGCGGTTGTAGGCGGTCGCCCCGGACCAGCCGCCGAACGCCTTGCGGGCCGCGACCACCGCGTCCCGGGCGTCCTTGCGGGAGGCGAGCGGGGCGTTGGCCAGCCGGTTGCCGCGTGTGTCGGTCACCTCGTACACCCGTCCGCTCTCGGACCGGGGGAACTTCCCCCCGACGAACAGCTTGTAGGTCTTGAGAACACCCAGGCGCGTGCGCGCGGCGCCCCCGGGGTTGCCGGACTGCTCAGACATCGAGGTACGCCTCCAGGCCGTGACGGCCGCCCTCGCGGCCGAAGCCCGACTCCCGGTAGCCGCCGAACGGCGAGGTCGGGTCGAACTTGTTGAACGTGTTGGCCCACACCACACCGGCCCGGAGCCGGCCCGCCATCGCCAGGATGCGCGAGCCCTTCTCCGTCCACACGCCCGCGGACAGGCCGTACTGGGAGTTGTTCGCCTTGGCCACGGCCTCGTCCGGGGTGCGGAAGCTCAGCACCGACAGCACGGGGCCGAAGATCTCCTCGCGGGCGATCCGGTGGGCCTGGGTGACGTTCGTGAAGACCGTCGGTGCGAACCAGAAGCCCCGCTCGGGCAGTTCGCACGCCGGGGACCACCGCTCGGCGCCCTCGGCCTCGCCGCTGTCGGCGAGTTCGGTGATGCGGGCGAGCTGCTCGGCGGAGTTGATCGCGCCGACATCGGTGTTCTTGTCCAGCGGGTCGCCCACCCGCAGGGTGGACAGCCTGCGCCGCAGCGCCTCCAGCAGCTCCTCCTGCACCGACTCCTGGACCAGCAGGCGCGAGCCCGCGCAGCACACCTGGCCCTGGTTGAAGTAGATGCCGTTGACGATGCCCTCGACGGCCTGGTCGACCGGCGCGTCGTCGAAGACGATGTTGGCGCCCTTGCCGCCCAGCTCCAGGGTGAGCTTCTTGGTGCTTCCGGCGACCGTGCGCGCGATCTGCTTGCCCACGGCCGTGGAGCCGGTGAAGGCGACCTTGTCGACGCCCTCGTGGGCCACCAGAGCCGCTCCCGTGGAGCCGTCGCCGGTGAGGATGTTGACGACACCCCCGGGCAGTCCCGCCTGGCGGCAGACGTCCGCGAAGAACAGCGCCGACAGCGGGGTGGTCTCGGCGGGCTTGAGGACCACGGTGTTGCCGCAGGCCAGCGCCGGGGCGACCTTCCAGGCCAGCATCAGCAGCGGGAAGTTCCACGGGATGACCTGGGCGGCCACGCCCAGCGGCCTCGGGTCCGGCCCGTGGCCGGCGTGGGCCAGCTTGTCGGCCCAGCCCGCGTGATAGAAGAAGTGCGCGGCGACCAGAGGCAGATCGGTGTCGCGGGTCTCGCGGATCGGCTTGCCGTTGTCCAGGGTCTCCAGGACGGCCAGCTCGCGCGAGCGCTCCTGGATGATCCGGGCGATCCGGAACAGGTACTTGGCGCGCTCGGCGCCCGGCAGCGCCGACCAGGGGGCGAAGGCGCGCCGGGCGGCGGCCACGGCGGCGTCCACGTCCTCGGCGCCGGCGTGGGCGACCTCCGTCAGGACCTCCTCGGTGGACGGCGAGACGGTCTTGAAGGACCTGCCGCCCGCCGCCTCGCGGAACTCGCCGTCGACGAACAGGCCGTAGGAGGGCGCGATGTCCACCACGGCGCGGGACTCGGGCGCGGGTGCGTACTCGAACATGGGGCTCATCGTGATCAGTCCACCGTCACGTAGTCGGGGCCGGAGTAGCGCCCGGTGGTCAGCTTCTGGCGCTGCATCAGCAGGTCGTTCAGGAGACTGGAGGCGCCGAAGCGGAACCGGTCGGGGTGCAGCCAGTCGTCGCCGAGGACCTCGTTCACCATCACCAGATACCGAACCGAGTCCTTGGCGGTGCGGATGCCGCCCGCGGGCTTGACCCCGATCCGCGTCCCCGTCGCGGCGCGGAAGTCGCGGACGGCCTCCAGCATCACCAGGGTGCCCGCCGGGGTGGCGTTGACCGCGACCTTGCCGGTGGAGGTCTTGATGACGTCGGCCCCGGCGAGCATCGCCAGCCAGGAGGCGCGGCGGATGTTGTCGTAGGTGGACAGCTCGCCGTTCTCGAAGATCACCTTCAGGTGCGCGTCCTCGCCGCCGGGGCGGGCGCACGCCTGCTTCACGGCCCGGATCTCCTCGAAGACCTTCATGTAGCGGCCGGAGAGGAAGGCGCCCCGATCGATCACCATGTCGATCTCGTCGGCGCCGGCCGCCACCGCGTCACGGGTGTCCGCCAGCTTGACGCCCAGCGAGGCCCGGCCGGAGGGGAAGGCGGTGGCCACGGAGGCGACCTTGACGTCCTGCCCGCCGCCGGCGTCCAGGGCCTGCCGGGCGGTGGCCACCATGTCCGGGTAGACGCAGATCGCGGCGACCTTCGGCACGGTGCGGTCGGTGGGGTCGGGGTTGACGCCCTTGGCGCACAGCGCCCGGACCTTGCCCGGGGTGTCGGCACCCTCCAGGGTCGTCAGGTCGATCATCGAGATGGCGAGGTCGATGGCGTACGCCTTCGCCGTGGTCTTGACCGAACGGGTGCCGAGCTGGGCCGCGCGGGCTTCCAGACCGACCGCGTCGACCCCGGGCAGGCCGTGCAGGAAGCGGCGCAGCGCGGCGTCGGAGGCGGTCACGTCCGCCAGTGCGGGGGGCGCGGAGGGAGGCGGTTCGGCGGGTGTGGTGGGAGACGAGACAGGCATGGTCACCAGAGGAGCATATCTACGCGCGTAGCGAACTGTCACCCCTCCCGGTCCCCTCTCCCGCGCCCTTCCCGCATCCCGGCCGGGCGCCCGTGCGGCACGGTCGGGCAGAATCGGAGACATGAGTGAGCAGACCGGGTACGCGGACCACACCTACCGCTCGATCATGGGCATGGTGGGAGGCTCGCTGCTGCTGGCGCTCGTCGTGCTGCTGGCAGCCGACGGGATCGTCAACGGCGAGGGTCGCACCCGATGGGTCTCGCTGGCCGCACTGGTGGCCCTCGTGCCGCTGATCTCCGCCTTCTCCCTGCGGCCCGCCGTGTACGCGGGGCGCGAGCGCCTGCGGGTGCGCAACCCGTTCCGCACGATCACGCTGCCGTGGGCGTCGGTCGACGGTGTACGGGCGGCGTACTCCACCGAGGTCTTCGCGGGCGACGGCAAGTACCAGATGTGGGCGATCCCGGTCTCGCTGCGCCAGCGCAAGAAGGCGCTCAGGCACGGCCAGAACGGCGGCGCGGCCCCGGCGAACCGGCCGGACCCCGGGGCGGCGTTCGCCCCGGGGTCCTCCGGCTCCGGCGACCACCAGGCCCAGGCCGACCGGGCGGTGGACGAGATCCGGGCCCTGGCCGAGCGTTACTCCTCCGCCGAGGGGGCGCAGGGCGCCCCGAGCGTCCGCTGGGCCTACGAGATCATCGTTCCGGCGGTGATCGGCGCGGTGGCCCTGCTGGTCCTGCTGCTCCAGGGCTGACGCCCCCGGCCCCCGGGCCCGTGCCGCACCGGCCCGGGGCGGCCGTGCCGTCAGATGCCCGCGGCGGCGGCGAGGTCCGTCCTGAGGGCGTCCAGCACCCGCTGCGCCGTGGCGCGGGCCGCGGCCAGCTCCGAGGCGTCCGCCACGGGGACGACCGCCTCCAGGTAGCACTTCAGCTTCGGCTCCGTGCCGCTGGGACGGACGACGATCCGGGCTCCGGCCACCCGCTGCCGGGGATCGCCCGCCAGCCGGTAGCGCAGGCCGTCGGTCGGCGGCAGGTCCTCGCTCCCCCGGCTCAGGTCCTCGGCCGAGGTCACCGGCAGACCGGCCAGCACGGCGGGCGGCGCCTGGCGCAGCCGGCGCATCGCACCGGCGATCACGGACAGGTCCTCCACCCGCACCGAGAGCTGGTCGGTGGCGTGCAGGCCGTACTCCACCGCGATGTCGTCCAGCAGCTCGGTCAGTGAGCGCCCGTTCTCCTTCAGCCCGGCGGCCAGTTCCGCGACGAGCAGCGCCGCCGTGACGCCGTCCTTGTCGCGCACGCCCCCGGGGTCGACGCAGTAGCCCAGCGCCTCCTCGTAGGCGTAGCGCAGTCCGTCCACGCGGGCCAGCCACTTGAAGCCGGTCAGCGTCTCGGTGTACGGCAGGCCCGCCGCCCGCGCGATGCGCGACAGCAGGGAGGAGGAGACGATGGTGGTGGCGAAGGCCCCCCGTGCCCGCTTGTGCACCAGATGGGTGGCCAGCAGCGCCCCCACCTCGTCGCCGCGCAGCATCCGCCAGCCCGCGTCCGTCTCCGGGTCGGGGACGGCCACCGCGCAGCGGTCGGCGTCCGGGTCGTTGGCGATCACCAGGTCCGGCCGGTGCTCGCGGGCCGTGGCGAAGGCCAGGTCCATCGCCCCGGGCTCCTCCGGGTTGGGGAAGGCCACGGTGGGGAAGTCCGGGTCGGGCTCGGCCTGCTCGGCCACCCGCACCGGGACGGGGAAGCCCGCGCGCCCGAAGGCGGCGGCGACCGTGGCGCCGCCCACGCCGTGCAGCGAGGTGTGGACCACCTTCACGTCCCGGGGCCCGCCGGGGGTGAGGACACAGGCCGCGCGCTCCAGGTAGGCGTCCACGACCTCCTCGCCGAGCACCTCCCAGCCGGACTCGGCGCGCGGCACGTCCGCGAGGGAGCCGATGGAGGCGATCTCGTCGGCGATCTCCCCGTCCGCGGGCGGCACGATCTGGGAGCCCCCGCCGAGGTAGACCTTGTAGCCGTTGTCGCGCGGCGGGTTGTGGCTGGCGGTGACGGTGACGCCCGCGACGGCGTCCAGGTGCCGGACGGCGAAGGCCAGCACGGGCGTGGGCAGGGGGCGGGGCAGCAGGGCCGCCCGCAGGCCGGCGCCGACCATCACGGCGGCGGTGTCGCGGGCGAAGTCCTCGCTGCGGTGGCGGGCGTCGTAGCCGACGACGACCAGGCCACCGCCGTGTCCGCGGCTCCGCAGATACGCCGCCAGCCCGGCGGCGGCGCGGATGACGACCGCGCGGTTCATCCGCATCGGGCCGGCGCCCAGTTCCCCGCGCAGCCCGGCGGTGCCGAACCGGAGGGTACCGGAGAAGCGGTCCTCCAGCTCCTCCGGGTCGCCGGCCTCGATGAGGGCGGCCAGTTCCGCACGGGTTCGCGGGTCGGGGTCCTCGGCCATCCAGGACCGCGCCCGCGCGGTCAGGTTCTCGTGCACGGTTGCCACGGTCTCTTCCGCCTCTCGCGTATCGCCTGTGGGCGGCGCCGTACGCCGCTCCTGCTTCGCTGCGCTCCCGCGCCGGCCGAGGGCCCGGGGGAGTCTCGCCACCGGGCAGACCCCGGCCGACGCGGTACCGGGTCTCCACCGGTACCGCGAACGCCCGCGCGACCCGCCCGGAGGTGGGCCGTCCGGGGGACCGGGATCAGGGCGCCGGGCCGGACCCCGGGGCCCGGAGTCCCCGCGGCGCCGGATCAGACACGCCGCAGGACGCTGTCCAGCAGCGAACCCATCCGGACGGCCGAGTCGCGGCCCGCCCGGAGGACCTCCTCGTGGTTGAGCGGCTCGCCGGTCATGCCCGCGGCGAGGTTGGTGACCAGGGAGACGCCCAGCACCTCGGCGCCCGCCTCGCGGGCGGCGATCGCCTCCAGAACGGTGGACATGCCCACCAGATCCCCGCCGATCGCCCGGACCATGCCGATCTCGGCGGGCGTCTCGTAGTGCGGGCCGGGGAACTGGACGTAGACGCCCTCCTCCAGGGTGGCGTCCACCTCCTGGCACAGCGCGCGCAGCCGCGGCGAGTACAGGTCGGTGAGGTCGACGAAGTTGGGGCCGACGATCGGCGAGACGCCGGTGAGGTTGATGTGGTCCCGGATGAGGACCGGCCGGCCGGGGCGCATTCCGGGGCGCAGCCCGCCGCAGCCGTTGGTCAGCACGACGGTCTTGCAGCCCGCGGCCACCGCCGAGCGGACGCCGTGCACGACGGACGCGACGCCGCGGCCCTCGTAGTAGTGGGTGCGGCCGAGGAAGACCAGCGCCCGCTTGTCGCCGAGGCGGTGCGAGCGGACCCTTCCGGCGTGGCCCTCGACCGCCGGCGGCGGGAAACCGGGCAGTTCGGTGACCGGGAACTCGTGTTCCGGCTCCCCGAGCGCGTCGGCGGCCGGCACCCAGCCCGAGCCCATGACCAGGGCGACATCGTGGGTCTCCGCACCGGTCAGCTCGCGCAGGCGGGCCGCCGCGGTGCGGGCGGCGGCGTATGGGGCGCCGGAGTAGTCGGTGGTGGCAGAAGCGTTCACGTCGATGAGGGTAGCCGGTAATCGCCTACGCGCGTAGACGGAAGTCCGGGGGAGGGACCCCGGAAGCGGACGAAAGCGGACTCGGGCTGGATTGAGTGTCCTGAAGAAGACCGAAACGGCCGGAGAGCGCCCCGCGGCGGACCGCGCCTCCACGCATGCCGCGAGGGCCGGTCGCGGGACCGCTCAGCAGGGGCGCTTGCGCAGCTCCGTCACGTAGTCGTGGGGCGCACCGGCCGACTCCGCCGCGTCGGCGATCTCGCCCAGGTAGCGGGCCGAGGGCAGCCCGCCCTCGTAGCCGTTGAGGACGTAGCACCAGGCCGGCTCGTCGCCGTCCAGGGTGTGCACGCGCACCCGCATGCGGCGGTAGACATCCATGCCGACGCCCTCCCAGCGGTCCATGGAGTCCTCGTCCATGGGCGCGATGTCGTACAGCGCGACGAAGACCGTCGCCTTCGGGGCCTCGACGATGGTCGCCAGCGAACCCTCCCAGCCCATGTGCTCGCCGCCGAAGGTCAGCCGCCAGCCGCTGAGCCACCCGGTGCCGCGCAGCGGCGAGTGCGGGGCGCGGCGGGACATCAGCCGGGCGTCGAGGTTTCCGGCGTATGCGGCGTAGAGCGACATGTGACGAGGGTATAGGCAGCCGCCCGATCCGCCCGGGCGGACCGCCGCCGTGCCCGCGGCGGGTGGTGGCGGACGGCCCCGGGGCGCGTGCGAGACTGGGACACGTGACTCGGATCGTGATCATCGGTGGTGGACCCGGCGGCTACGAGGCGGCGCTGGTGGCCGCGCAGCTCGGAGCGGAAGTGACCGTCGTCGACCGCGACGGCCTGGGCGGCGCTTCGGTGCTGACCGACTGCGTCCCCTCCAAGACGCTCATCGCGACCGCCGAGGTGATGACGAACTTCGACTCCTCCTACGAGGAGCTCGGCATCATCGTCGAGGACGGCACCCCCGACCCCGACAGCCCCGCCCGGGTCGTCGGCGTGGACCTGGGCAGGGTCAACCGGCGCGTGAAGCGCCTGGCGCTGGCCCAGTCGCACGACATCACCGCGGCCGTCACCCGTGCGGGCGCCCGTGTGCTGCGCGGCCGCGGCCGGCTGGAGCCGGGACAGGCCTCCGACGGCACGCGGCAGGTCGTCGTCGAGACGGCCGGGGGCGAGGAGGAGCGGCTGACGGCCGACGCCGTGCTCATCGCCACCGGCGGCAAGCCGCGCGAGCTGGCCGACGCCCGCCCCGACGGCGAGCGCATCCTGAACTGGACGCAGGTCTACGACCTGGAGGAGCAGCCCGGGGAACTGATCGTGGTCGGCTCCGGCGTCACCGGCGCCGAGTTCGCGGGCGCCTACCAGGCGCTCGGCTCCCGGGTGACGCTGGTCTCCTCGCGTGACCGCGTGCTGCCGGGTGAGGACCCGGACGCGGCGGTCGTACTGGAGGACGTCTTCCGCCGCCGCGGCATGAACGTGATGTCGCGCTCCCGTGCCGCCTCCGCCAAGCGCGTCGGGGACCGGGTGGAGGTCACCCTCTCCGACGGCCGGGTCATCACCGGCAGCCACTGCCTGATGGCCGTCGGCGCGGTGCCCAACACCTCGGGCATCGGCCTGGAGGCGGCCGGGGTGACGCTGAAGGACTCAGGCCACATCCGCACCGACCGGGTCTCGCGCACCTCCGCGCCCGGGGTCTACGCGGCCGGCGACTGCACGGGCGTGTTCGCGCTCGCCTCGGTCGCGGCCATGCAGGGCCGGATCGCGATGTACCACTTCCTGGGCGAGACGGTGGCCCCGCTGGACCTCAAGACCGTCTCGGCGAACGTCTTCACCGACCCGGAGATCGCCACCGTCGGCTACACGCAGGCCGACGTGGACGCCGGCCGGATCGACGCCCGGGCCGTCAAGCTGCCGCTGCTGCGTAACGCGCGGGCGAAGATGCAGGGCGTGCGGGACGGTTTCGTGAAGCTGTTCTGCCGCCCCGGCACGGGCATCGTGGTCGGGGGCGTGGTGGTCGCGCCGCGCGCCAGCGAGCTGATCCACCCGATCTCGATCGCGGTCGACAACAACCTGACGGTCGAGCAGATCGCGAACGCCTTCACCGTCTACCCCTCACTGTCGGGCTCGATCGGCGAGGTGGCGCGGCAACTGCAGACGCGGAAGGCGGCCGAGGAGGGCTGACCCGCGATCCGGGCTCCGCCGGGCCGTCCGCGTATACCACGGCAGGGTTCCGCCTACGAACAATTTCCGCTGTTCAGCGGAAACAGCTGAAAGCAGACGGTCGCGCGGGTTACTGTCTGTTCTGTGTTCGCTGCAGAACGTCGTCAACTGATCCTCGAAATGGTGCGGGCCAACGGAGCCGTGTCGCTCCGCGAACTCGCACGTGTCGTCCAGACCTCCGAAGTGACCGTGCGTCGTGATGTCCGGGCGCTGGAGGCGGAAGGACTGCTGGACCGCCGGCACGGCGGCGCGGTGCTGCCCGGCGGCTTCTCAAGGGAGTCCGGCTTCCCGCACAAGGCGCATCTGGCGACCGCGGAGAAGAGCGCGATCGCCGATGCCGCCGTGAGCCTCGTGGAAGAGGGTGAGGCCGTCGTCGTCGGCGCCGGGACGACCACGCAGGAACTCGCCCGCCGCCTGGCGCGCGTCCCCGGACTGACCGTGGTAACCAACTCCCTGCTGGTGGCGCAGGCGCTGGCGCACGCCAACCGCGTCGAGGTCGTGATGACCGGCGGCACGCTGCGCGGCGCCGACTACGCGCTGGTCGGCAGCGGCGCCGAGCAGTCCCTCCAGGGGCTGCGGGTCTCGCGCGCCTTCCTCTCCGGCAGCGGGCTGACGGCCGAGCGCGGCCTGTCGGCCTCCAACATGCTGTCGGCGAGTGTGGACCGGGCGCTGGTGCAGGCCGCCGCGGAGGTGGTCGTCCTGGCGGACCACACCAAGCTGGGCGTCGACACCATGTTCCAGACCGTCCTCCCGGAGGCCATCACCCGCCTGGTGACCGACGAGCCCCCGCCGCACGAGGACCGGGCGCCGGCCGAGCTCCGGGCGCTGGCGGACCGGGGCGTCCAGATCACGGTGGCCGGTACGGAGAGCGCGCCGTCCGGTGCGGTGGGCGCGGCGCACCCGGGGCCGGCGGGGCCCGCGGGGCAGCCCGGTCAGGGTGGGCCGGGAGTAACGGAGGGCCAGGGTCAGGCCGGCGGTCCGGGTGGCCGGCCG
>NZ_JAJFAU010000039.1:2737-31785 GCF_022614595.1 Streptomyces sp. CNQ085 | reverse complement strand
GCCCACGTGTTACTCACCCGTTCGCCACTCTTCCCCTCCCGAAGGAGGTTCATCGTTCGACTTGCATGTGTTAAGCACGCCGCCAGCGTTCGTCCTGAGCCAGGATCAAACTCTCCGTGAATGCTCCCGGGTCATCCCGGTCACTCCGCGCAGAGCGGCGCCACCGGGAAGGAATAATTCCCGACGGCGCACAGCGTCCTCGCTGTGTGTGTTTCAAAGGAACCTCGCCGACTCCCGCGGTGCGGGAGCGACAGGGCATCAACATATCTGGCGTTGACTTTTGGCACGCTGTTGAGTTCTCAAGGAACGGACGCTTCCTTCGGCACCCCTTCCGGGGCCCCTCCGGGCGCTTCCCTTCGGTGTGTTCACTACCTTAGCGGACTTCTCCGGCGACTCATAATCGAGCCATTCGGATTGGTTTCCCGTGACGTTTGAGCGCAACGGAAACGACTCCCGAAGCCGGGAAGTCCGTGTTTGGTGATGTCCGCTCGGGCCTCTCTCACGCGACCTGTCCGGTCGCCGTGGATCTCGTCCCGTTCCAGCGGCTCGGCCAATGCTAGACCTCGGTCGGTCCAGCGTCAAGCCGCTCCCGACGGCGACGCGGCTGATGCGCCCGGTACGGGCTTGTCCGAGGGGTCTCCGGTGATCCAGTAACGCCACAGGTGGAGTGTTCCCTCTCCGTCCACTCCCGCACGGGGACCGTTCCGCACACGGCTCGAAGGAGCCGGGGTGTCGGCGAGGAGGCGGGCCACGTCCAGGGCGGTGACCGGACGGGCGGGTCCCTTGGCCAGTTCGCTGTCGTTGCGTGCCGTCGGTCGCCGCCGCCGCGTGTGCTCGCGGCCGGCCAGCACCTCTGGGCCCGGCAAGGGGGACCGCCGGGTCCTGCCGGCCCAAGTCATGCGGCGGTTTCAGGACCGACTCACCGGCGGGCCGTGGGCAGGACGCACAGCGGTTCAGGCTCCGGCGGACGGCTTGGCTCTCGGGCTCAGTCGGTACGCCGAGACCGTCGGATCACCGGCGAGGTAGAACCGGTGTTGCCAGTCGTGGGCCTTGCTCACGCCTACCCGAGGACCAATCTGGATGAGCGCGGCAGGCACCGACTCGCCCTCGGACAACATGACCGGGGTACCTGTCAGGAGGTCTGCGCCGTTGTGCTCCGCCGTGACGCCGAGTGCCTGGCAGGCGTTCCCCGGACCTCGGGCAAGGCGTGGGCTCTCGACCTTCTCCCCTCGCCGCTTGCGTGCCAGGTCTTCCCCCTCGATGACCCTGCCCGCCCTGATGAGGACGGCCGAGGCGATGCCGTCCGTCCCGGTGACGATGTTGGCGCACCAGTGGAGACCGTGGGACCGGTAAACGTACAGGTGTCCTGCGGGTCCGAACATGACGGCGTTGCGAGGTGTCTGCCCCCGGTAGGCATGGGAGGCTGGGTCAGCCGTACCCGAGTACGCCTCGGTCTCCGTGATGGCGATGCTCACGGTTCCCTCGGGGGTCTCGCAGGTGAGGACGCTCCCGAGCAGCCTGGGGGCGACCTCTTCAGCAGGATGGGCGAGGAGGCCGACGTTCATGCTGACCGCCTTGACATGCCGTAGGTGAAGTAGACGTGCGCGTGGCCGGGAGGTCCGAACATCACGGCGTTGCGCTCCGTCCGGCCCCGGTAGGCGTGCGATCCCGGGTCGATGCGGCCCGCGTGCGCCTCGACCTCCGTCAGACGGTCATCGATCGGGCCGTCTTCGGTCATGCGGACCAGGACACGGCCGAGCAGGTCGGGGGCGACCTCCGGAACGGGCCGGTCGAAGAAGGCGCGAGGCAGGGGCTTACGGTCGTGGTCGGCGCTCACGTCTGCCGAGCGTAGTGCAGCCATCGGGTAACGACTGCGGGCGGCGGCCCTGGCCGGCGGAACCGTCCGGCGGACTTCGGGCGTTCATAGGGATTGGCACGACACACAGGCAGGGCCTGGGGGAGGAAGAACATGGGTTTCAAGAAGCTGTTCGCGAGTGTGGGCATCGGCGGCGCGTCGGTGGAGACGGTGCTGACCGAGCCGAACGTGGTTCCGGGCGGCGTGGTCCAGGGGGAGGTGCGGATCCAGGGCGGGTCGGTCGCCCAGGAGATCCAGGGGTTGTCGGTCGGTCTCCAGGCCCGCGTCGAGGTGGAGGGCGGGGAGGAGGAGTACACCAGGAACGTCGAGTTCCACCGCATGCGGCTCGGTGGCGCCTTCGAGCTCCAGCCGGGCGCGGTGCACACGGTGCCCTTCGGGCTGGAGGTGCCGTGGGAGACTCCGATCACCACGTTCATGGGCCACCACCTGACCGGGATGAACATCGGGGTGACGACGGAGCTGGCGATCGCCAAGGCGGTGGACTCCGGTGACCTCGACCCGGTGAACGTCCACCCGCTCCCCGCCCAGCAGGCGATCCTCGACGCCTTCGGGGCCCTCGGGTTCCGGTTCAAGAACGCGGACATGGAGCAGGGGCACATCCGTGGCACCCGGCAGAAGCTGCCCTTCTACCAGGAGATCGAGTTCCTGGCACCGCAGCAGTACCGGGGCCTGAGCCAGGTCGAGCTGAGCTTCGTCGCGGACGAGCACGAGATGGACGTCGTGCTGGAGATGGACAAGAAGGCCGGTCTGTTCAGCGAGGGCAGCGACACCTACCGCTCCTTCACCGTGGGCCTGTCGGACTTTCAGCAGACCGACTGGGCCGCCGACCTCAACCAGTGGCTGGCCGAGGTCGGCGGCCGGCGGAACTGGTTCTGAGAGGTCCGGGAGTCGGGTGCTCCTCTCGCAGGGCGCGGTCCGGTGTCGTCCCGGGCCGCGCCCTGCGCCGTACGGCGGACCGGGATCGTTAGGCTGACCGGCACAGCAATGTCACGCCGACGAGGAGGTTTCCCCACGTGACCGAAGAGAAGCGACGCCCGCTCCCCCACGACTTCCATCCCCCGGTGCCGTCGTTCACGGTCGTGAGCGACGATGTCTCGGAGGGCGCCCCGCTGAAGCCCGACCAGGTCCATGCCGAGGGCAACACCTCACCGCACCTGCGCTGGGAGGGCTTCCCGGAGGAGACCAAGAGCTTCGCCGTCACCTGCTACGACCCCGACGCGCCGACCGGCAGCGGTTTCTGGCACTGGTCGGTGTTCGACATCCCCGCGACCGTGACGGAGCTGCCCGCGGGCGCCGGCACGGGTGTAATGAAGGGGATGCCCCCGGAGGCGGTGCACGTCCGGAACGACTACGGCACCCGTGACTTCGGCGGGGCCGCGCCACCACCCGGGGACGGCCCGCACCGCTATGTGTTCACCGTCTACGCCGTGGACACCGAGAAGCTCGGCGTGGAGGCGGACGCGTCACCCGCCATGGTCGGTTTCAACCTGCGTTTCCACACGCTGGCTCGCGCACAGCTGATCGGCGAGTACGAGGTGCCCGCCGAGGGCTGATCCCGGACTCCTCGCGGACCGGGAAGCCGGGAGCCGGAAGCCGGGGCCGTTCCGGCGACCGGCCTCACCGTCGGGAGGGAGTCCGCGCCCCACCGTCCACGAGTCGCGCTGTGGTGGCCGAGCGGTCGGCACCGCGGTGGCGGAGGCGGAGGGGCGTACTCGTACGGGACTGGCACCGGTGCGCCTACTGCGGGCGCCGGGCGACCACGGTGGACCATGTCGTGCCGCGTTCGCGCGGGGGCGGCGACACCTGGCTGAACACCGTTGCGGCGTGTGCGGAGGACAACCACCGCAAGGCCGACCGCACCCCCGCGCAGGCGGGTATGCGGCTGCTGACGCAGCCGTTCGAGCCGACGCCCGCGGACGCGCTCGTCCTCGCGCTGGCACTGCCCGCCTCCGCCTGAGGCTTCTCGCGGGCCGCCGCGGTCGGCGGCCGCCCCGGTCGGTTCAGTCCAGCACGAGCTGGATGATCGCCGCCGTACCGACGGTCACGATGACCGCGCGCAGGGCGGTCGGCGGCAGTCCGCGTCCCAGTCGGGCGCCGAGTTGTCCACCGACCGCCGAGCCGACCGCGATGAGCAGGACGGCGGTCCAGTCGAAGTCGGCAACGAAGAGGAAGAAGACCGCGGCGGCCCCGTTGACGATCGCGCCGAGGATGTTCTTGACGGCGTTGATCCGCTGGAGGTCATCGTTGATGAGCAGGCCCATCAGGGCGAGGTAGATGACGCCCTGAGCCGCTCCGAAGTAGCCGCCGTACATGCTGGCCAGGGTCATGCCGCCGAGGAGGACGGGACCGCCGTGGGGATGGGCGGCGCCGCCGTCGCGCTCGCGGCGGCGGATCGCGCGGGCCAGGCGCGGCTGGACGACGACGAGCACCAGTGCCAGTGCGACGAGGACCGGGACGATCATGTCGAAGGCCGCGGAGGGCAGCGTGATCAGCAGGGCGGCCCCGGCCACCGCCCCGACCAGGGCCGCGGCGCTCAGGCGCAGCACTCGGTCGCGCTGTCCGCGCAGTTCCCGGCGGTAGCCGATGGCGCCGCTGATGGAGCCGGGCACCAGGCCCAGTGTGTTGGAGACGTTCGCGGTGACGGGCGGGAGCCCAACCGCGAGCAGCACGGGGAAGGTGATCAGGGTCCCCGAGCCCACGATCGTGTTGATCGTACCCGCGCCTATGCCGGCGACGCAGACCGCCAGCGCCTCCCAGATACTCACGCGCAACGCCCCTCAGCCGATCGGTGCCTGGCGCACCGATCATGCCCGAGAGGCGTGGCCGCGATGTATCCGGGGGTGGCGGGGGCAGGACGTGTCCTCAGTCGATCGGAGGCTGTTCCCGGCGCTTACTCAGGTCGGAGCGGCCCGCGGCGGCGCCGGACGAGCTCGTGGAGGGAGCGGGGGCCCCGGGGCCGAAGTTGCCCAGTGCGCCGCCGAGCCCCTTGAGGGCGTCCCCGATCTCGCTGGGCACGATCCAGAGCTTGTTGGCGTCGCCTTCGGCGATCTTGGGGAGCATCTGCAGGTACTGGTAGGACAGCAGCTTCTGGTCCGGGTCCCCGGCGTGGATGGACTCGAAGACCGTGCGGATGGCCTGGGCCTCGCCCTCGGCGCGCAGTGCGGCGGCCTTGGCCTCGCCCTCGGCGCGCAGGATGGAGGACTGCTTCTCGCCCTCGGCGGTGAGGATCTGCGACTGGCGCACGCCCTCGGCCTGGAGGATCGCGGCGCGCTTGTCGCGGTCGGCGCGCATCTGCTTCTCCATCGAGTCCTGGATGGAGGTCGGCGGCTCGATCGCCTTGAGCTCGACCCGGTTGACGCGGATGCCCCACTTGCCGGTGGCCTCGTCCAGGACGCCGCGCAGGGCCGCGTTGATCTCCTCACGGGAGGTGAGGGTGCGTTCCAGGTCCATGCCGCCGATGATGTTGCGCAGGGTGGTGACGGTGAGCTGCTCGATGGCCTGGATGTAGCTGGCGACCTCGTAGGTCGCGGCCCGCGCGTCGGTGACCTGGTAGTAGATGACCGTGTCGATGTTCACGACCAGGTTGTCCTGGGTGATCACCGGCTGGGGCGGGAAGGGGACGACCTGCTCACGGAGGTCGACGCGGTTGCGGATGGTGTCGATGAACGGGACGACGATGTTGAGTCCGGCGTTCAGTGTCCGGGTGTAGCGGCCGAAGCGCTCCACGATCGCTGCGCTGGCCTGTGGAATGACCTGGATCGTCTTGATGAGTGCGATGAAGACCAGCACCACCAGGATGATCAGCACGATGATGATGGCGTCCATCGTGGCTCCCCCCCTGCGTTCTCCTAGGTTCTCACGCTGACCGGGCTGACCAGCGCGGCTGACTGTGCCGTCGGCGTCGCCGGCGGTTGTGTGACCGTGCGGTCACCGGCTATCACATCACGACGGCGGTCGCCCCGTCGATCTCCACCACGTCCACCTGGTCGCCCGGCTCGTAGGACGCGCTCGTGTCAAGGGCGCGCGCGGACCAGATCTCACCCGCGAGCTTGACGCGCCCTCCGGAGCCGTCGACCCGCTCGAGCACGACGGCCTGACGGCCCGTCAGCGCGTCGACGCCACTTCGGTGTTCGGGCCGCTGCGTCTGCATGCGTCTGGCGACGGGACGAACGACGAGGACCAGCGCGGTGGAGACCACCACGAAGGCGACCACCTGGGCCGCCAGCCCTCCGCCGAGCGCCGCGACGGCCGCGGCCGTGACGGCACCCACCGCGAACATGCCGAACTCGGGCATGGCCGTGAGTACGAGCGGGATTCCGAGTCCTACGGCGGCGATCAGCCACCACACCCATGCGTCCACACCGCCATGGTAGGGCCCGGGTCAGCCGAGCGGGAGACCCTGCGCCGTCCAGCGGCCGCCGTTGTACTCCACGACCAGGGGGAGACCGAAGCAGCGCGAGAGATTGGCGGAGGTCAGCTCCGCCTCGACCGGACCGGCGGTGAGCACCTTGCCCTGACGAATCATCAGGACGTGGGTGAACCCCGGGGGGATCTCCTCGACGTGGTGGGTCACCATGATCATCGAGGGGGCGTACGGGTCGCGGGCGAGCCGTCCGAGCCGGCGCACCAGGTCCTCGCGGCCGCCGAGGTCGAGTCCGGCGGCCGGCTCGTCCAGGAGCAGCAGTTCGGGGTCGGCCATCATCGCGCGGGCGATCTGGGTGCGCTTGCGTTCTCCTTCGGAGAGGGTGCCGAACCTCCGCTCGAGGTACTCGTTCATCCCGAGGCGGTCGAGGAAGGCCAGGGCGCGCTGCTCGTCGACCGCGTCGTAGTCCTCGCGCCAGCCGGCGGTCATGCCGTAGGCGGCGGTGAGGACGGTCTGGAGGACGGTCTGGTCGCGCGGGAGCTTCTCGGTGAGCGCACTGCTGGCCATGCCGATGCGCGGGCGCAGTTCGAAGACGTCGACGGAGCCGAGCTTCTCGCCCAGGACGGTGGCGGTGCCGGAGGTCGGGAACAGGTAGCTGGACGCGATGTTGAGGAGGGTGGTCTTGCCGGCGCCGTTGGGGCCGAGGATGACCCAGCGCTCCCCCTCCTTCACCGACCAGGAGACATCCTCCACCAGAGCCCGACCCTCGCGGACCACGGATACGTCCACCAGCTCCAGTACATCGCTCATGGCGCGTTGTCTCCCATTGCAGTCGCGGCTGTCGCCTGTGCCTGTGGGCACAGTCCCCAGGGAAAACCTACGCCACCACTTCCGCGTGGCTGTCCTTAGGCTGGGGGCATGCTCGAAGAACCTCGTTCCGGGCGGCTGGCCGCCTGGGGAAATGCCCTGTTCGCCGGAGTGGTGTCGCCCGACGAGGCCGCTTCGCGCATTGTGGGCGACGACACGGTGCACCGCGTGGCGGGCCTGCCGGACGAGCCCGGTGAGGTGAGTCTCACCCTCGCGCTCGGCCGGTTGCGCGCCTCGGGCGTGGCGGGTCTGCGGCTGGCGCTGCCCGCGCCGGGGCACCCGCTGGGACTGAGCGGGCCGCCCGGGTTCAACGCCCGCGCCCTGGAGGCCGGTGAGGCGGTGGTCGGGACGGGGGCGGCGCTGGGACTGGTGCCGCTGGTGCACGAGGCGGGCCCCGAGGGCGATGTGCGCACCGAGGTGGTGTGGCACTGTCTGCCGGTGCGCGAGGCCCCGCCCGCGGACGTGCCGTCGCTGGGGGAGGCCGAACGGGAGCTGGCGGAGGCGCTGCGCGAGGCGACCGAGGTGCTGGCGCGGCTGGACGTGGCCGGGTCCGGGCCGGTGGCCGCGGCGGCGCTGGAGGCGTACCGGGCCCGGGCGGAGACGGGCCGCACCCTGCTGGCGCCGGGTTATCCGCCGCGCGCGGTACGTGTTCTGGAGCTGGCGCAGCGGGTGGGCGCGCTGGTGGAGATCGCGGGCGGGCCTGAGCACGGCGGTGCGGTGAGCGCGGGGGCGATGGCGGCGCGGAGCGAGGCGCTGCGGCCGGTGGAGCGTACGGCCAGGCGGGCTGTGGTGGCGGCGTACAACGCGTATGTGGAGGAGCGTGAGCGGGGCTGAGCCGGGACCGGCCTCCCGGTCGGGTCCGGGGGGCCGGCCGTGCGGGGCGGGCGCGGGGGGGGTCGTCGGCCACCCCGTCCCCGCGCTCAGGCGTTGACGCAGGTGTTGCCGAAGGCCGGGTTCAGCAGGCCGATGACGTTGACGGTGTTGCCGCAGACGTTGACCGGTACGTGCACGGGCACCTGGATCAGGTTGCCCGAGCCGACGCCGGGCGACTGGGCGGCGGCGCCCTGCGCGCCCGAGTCGGCCGAGGCCGCGCCCGCACCGGCGGCGACGAGTCCGCCGGCCACCATCGCGACGGCGGTGATCCTCTTGAGGTTCTTCACTTCTCGATCCTCCTTGCGTTCGCCGCGGCCGGTCGCCGCGGCACGCACTGGAGAACGGGCCGGAGCCGGGCGCGACACGCGGCACCGGCCATGTCCACACGTTCGTATGAATTTAGGCACGGATATCCGCCGGAGGCGGCACACGGCGGGCCGGACCGGGGCCGGGCGCGCGTCAGTCGGCCATCCCGTGCCGGACGGCCCACAGCGCCGCCTGGGTGCGGTCAGCCAGGTCCAGCTTCATCAGGATGTTGGACACATGCGTCTTGACGGTCTTCTCGGAGAGCACCAGACAGCGCGCGATCTCCCGGTTGGAACGCCCGTCGGCTATCAGCGCGAGCACCTCGCGCTCCCGGTCGGTCAGGGCGGTGCCCCGGCCCGGCCCACCGCCCGTCCCCTCCTGACCGAGCAGTGCCCGGGCGACCTCCGGCTGCAGCAGGACGTGCCCGGCGCGCACCGAGCGGATGGCGCCGGCCAGGGCGTCCGGGTCGATGTCCTTGTAGACATAGCCGGCGGCGCCCGCGCGCAGGGCGGGGACGACGGTGCGCTGCTCGGTGAAGCTGGTGACGACCAGCACCCGGGCGGGGTTGCCCAGCTCGCGCAGCGTGCGCAGCGCCTCGACGCCGTCCGCGCCGGGCATCCTCAGATCCATCAGGACGACGTCGGGCCGCAGCTCCTCGGCGCGGGCCACGCCCTCCGCCCCGTCGGCCGCCTCGCCGACCACCTCGATGTCCTCCTGGACCTCCAGGAACGTGCGCAGCCCCCGGCGTACGACCTGGTGGTCGTCCACCAGCAGGACCCTGATCACCTCGACGGGCGCTTCAGCCACCGGGCACCTCCATCTCGATCACGGTGCCCCCGCCTGGCTCCGATTCCACCCGCAGCGTGCCGCCGGCCCCGTCCGCCCGGTCGCGCATCGACACCAGGCCCAGGCGGCGGCCCGCGCGGCGGACCTCCGAGGGGTCGAAGCCGCTTCCGTCGTCGGCCACCCGCAGAACGGCGCCGGTACCGCGGCGGGCGAGGGAGACGGTGACGCGCCGTGCGCCGGAGTGCCGCAGCGCGTTGTGCAGGGCCTCCTGCGCCACTCTCAGCAGCGCCTCCTCCTGGGCCGCGGGCAGTGCCCGCACACCCTCCGCGTCGAAGAGGACACGGGCGCTGTGCGCCCGGTCCAGGACCTGTACCTGGCTGCGCAGGGCCGCCACCAGGCCGTCCTCCTCCAGCGCGGCGGGACGCAGCTCGACGACGGCGGCCCGCAGTTCGTCGGCGGCCTCGGCCGCCAGGCCCGCGACCCGGCGCAGCTCCTCCCTGGCGCGGTCGGGGTCGCGGCCCACCAGGGCGGTGGCGGCCTGAGCGGTCAGACGCAGGGAGAACAGCTTCTGGGAGACGGCGTCGTGCAGTTCGTGGGCGATGCGGGCGCGCTCCCCGGCGATGGTCAGCTCGCGGCTGCGTTCGTAGAGGCGGGCGTTGGTCAGCGCGAGAGCGGCGTGCTCGGCGAGCAGGCGCAGCAACTCCTCGTCGTCCCCGGTGAAACCGCAGCCGCCTCCGGAGCGGTCGCACCGCTTGTTGGCGAGGAAGAGAGCCCCGAGGACCTCCTCGCCGTCGGCGATCGGCATGCCGATGAGGTCGGCCAGTTCCGGGTGGGCGTCGGGCCAGCCTTCGAAGCGCGGGTCCCGGCGGACGTCGGCGAGCCGCTGCGGGGAGGCGTCGCGCAGCATGGCGGCGAGGATGCCGTGCTGGCGGGGCAGCGGCCCGATAGCGCGCCACCGGTCGTCGCTGACCCCGGCCACCACGAACTGCGCGAAACCGCCGTGGTCGTCGGGGACGCCCAGCGCGGCGTACTCGGCGTCCAGCAGCTCGCGCGCGGAGGTCGTGATCGTCTGCAGGACGTCGCGGACCTCCAGGCGGCGGTTCATGGCGAGCAGGGCGGCGCTGACGGCCGCCAGCCCGGTTCTCGGGAGCATGCGGTCACGGTACCGGCGGGGGTCCGCGGGGCGGAGGGGCGGCTCCGGGGCCGCCCGGTCACGATGCGGCCGCGCGGTCACTTGCGCATGACCTCCGGCTCGTGGCGGCGCATCAGGCGGGTCACCGCGAAGCCGCAGGCGACGCCGATGGCGAGCAGGATCAGCATGTCCATCACCCACACTCCCGTGCTGTGCTCCCACAGCGGGTCGAGGCCGGTGGGGTTCTCGCGGTCCCAGGGGGCCATGGTGCGGGACAGGTCGACGGTGGCCCCGGTGTCCGCGACCGTCCAGCGCGAGGGCATCAGCCAGGCGACCTGTTCGATGCCGGGAGCGTCGAAGACCTGGAAGAGCACGCCGGTGAAGACCGGCTGGACGATCGCGAAGCCCACCAGCAGGGGCATGGTCATCTCGGATGTCTTCACCAGCGAGGAGATCACCAGTCCGACCATCATGGAGGTGGGACCGAAGGCGGTGATCCCCACGCACAGTTCGACGGCCGCGGGCATGATCAGGCCCTCTTCGGGCAGTTCACGCACCGAGAAGGCGATGGCGCAGATGATCACGCCCTGGCAGACGGTGATCACCCCGAGGACGACCACCTTGGACATCAGATAGGCGGACCTGGACAGGCCGGTGGCCCGTTCACGTTCGTAGATGACCCGTTCCTTGACCAGCTCGCGCGCCGAGTTGGCCGCGCCGGAAAGGCACACGCCGACCGCGAGGACCAGCAGGATGGTGCCCGCGTGCTGGTTGAAGCCCCCGGGGTTGCGCGTGAGGCCGTGGTCGGTGGGGATCACCGTGCTGACCATGCCCGGGATCACGGGCAGGATGACCGTCAGCGCCAGGAAACCCTTGTCCGAGGCGATGACCGACGTGTAGCGCCGGGTGAGGGTCCACAGCTGGGAACCCCGGCTCTGCGGCTTGGGATGCCGGGAGGCCGGCGGGGAGGGCGCCGCGTACCGCGCGTGCTGGGAGTGTGCCTGCTGCGGGGCGGCGGCGTCGAGGTCGGCGGGCCCGATGACCGCCGTGCCCGGCTTGGGCAGCGACTGGCCGTTGGCGTACGTGCCGTTGGTGCTGCCGCGGTCCTCGACGAGCCAGTTACCGCCACCCCAGCGCAGTGTGGCGTGCCGCCAGGAGACCCTGGCGTCGTCGACCACGACGTCACTCTGCGGATCGCGTCCAAGGGTGTACGGCCTGGACGGGTCGAGCGTCCAGGTCCGTCCGTTCAGTTCCAGCACGAGTTCCGGCACTCCATGCCCCACAAAGCTGTCCCCCGAGCTACCCCCTGTGACGAGGGGGCCAGGGATGGCGAACGATCGTGGAGGGACTATTCCAGGCCCGGCGGCCGGATATGAAGTCGCCCTCGGCCGACGGTTGCCGAACCGCTACGATCCGGCGCGCCGCCGCCAAAGAACGCGGGCGAGGGGGTGCGCAGCGCCGCCGGCGGTGCCTGACCTGGGCTGTCCGGGGTACGGACGTGCGTACGGAACCGCCCTGGTGCTCGATACCGTAGGGGTCATCATGAGCGCTTCGCAGACCCCGCCGCCCGTCCCCTCCGCCGCCGCGACCGGAGCGGACGCCGACGCCCCCACCCTCCTGGTGAAGATCTTCGGCAGGGACCGTCCGGGCATCACCGCAGGTCTCTTCGAGACGCTGGCCGCCTACTCCCTGGATGTCATAGACATCGAGCAGGTCGTCACCCGTGGCCGCATCACCCTGTGCGCCCTGGTCACCACGCCGGGCGGGAGCGGCGCCGAAGGGGAGCTGCGGGCGACCGTGCACTCCTGGGCGGAGTCGATGCGGCTCCAGGCGGAGATCATCTCCGGCCGGGGCGACAACCGGCCGCGCGGTACCGGCCGCTCCCACGTCACCGTGCTCGGCCATCCGCTGACCGCCGAGGCCACAGCTGCCATCGCCGCCCGGATAACCGGTGTCGGCGGCAACATCGACCGGATCTTCCGGCTGGCGAAGTACCCGGTCACGGCGGTGGAGTTCGCCGTGTCCGGCACCGGCACGGAGGAGCTGCGCACCGCCCTGGCCCCCAGGGCGGCGGCCCTGGGCGTGGATGTCGCCGTCGTCGCCGCCGGGCTGCACCGCCGGGCGCAGCGCCTGGTGGTGATGGACGTGGACTCCACTCTCATCCAGGACGAGGTGATCGAACTGTTCGCGGCGCACGCCGGCTGCGAGGAGAGGGTCGCCGAGGTGACCGCCGCCGCGATGCGCGGCGAGCTGGATTTCGAGCAGTCCCTGCACGCCCGGGTGGCACTGCTGGAGGGACTGGACGAGTCGGTCGTCGACAAGGTCCGCTCCGAGGTCCGGCTCACGCCGGGGGCCCGCACACTCATCCGCACGCTCAAGCGCCTGGGCTACCAGGTGGGCGTGGTGTCGGGCGGTTTCACCCAGGTCACCGACGATCTGCGGAAACGGCTGGGACTGGACTTCGCCTCGGCCAACACCCTGGAGATCGTGGACGGGAAGCTGACCGGCAGGGTCGTCGGGGAGGTCGTCGACAGGGCGGGCAAGGCCCGGCTGCTGCGCCGCTTCGCGGCGGAGGCCGGGGTGCCGCTGGCCCAGACCGTGGCGATCGGCGACGGTGCCAACGACCTGGACATGCTCAACACCGCGGGGCTCGGTGTCGCCTTCAACGCCAAGCCGGTGGTGCAGGAGGCCGCGCACGCCGCGGTGAACGTGCCGTTCCTGGACACCGTGCTGTACCTGCTGGGCGTCACGCGCGAGGAGGTCGAGACGGCTGACACAGCGCTCTGAGACCGCTCGCCCGTACGGGCCGGCACCGGCCCCGTTTCGGCCCGTACGGCGTCAGTCGTGCGGTGCCCAGTGCGCCTCGAGGCGGCCGGTTCCGAGCTCCACGGACTTCCAGGAACCGGTGAAGGAGAGCACGGCCGCGGCGGAGGTGGGAAAGCCGATGCGGGCGAGCCGGCTCCTGGCGTCCTCCTCGGCCTCTCCGGCGAGCGCGTCGGCCATGGTGTGCATGCCGGGGTTGTGGCCGACGAGCATGAGGGCCACGATGTCGTCCGGCACCTCGTTGACCACCGCGATCAGTTCGCCGAGCGAGGCCTCGTAAAGCCGCTCCTCGAAGACCGTCCTCGGCCGCTGCGGCAGTTCGTGGGCGACCAGTTTCCAGGTCTCGCGGGTGCGGGCGGCGGTGGAGCAGAGGGTGAGCTCGGGGACGATGCCGCTGGCGGCGAGCCAGCGGCCGGCGGCCGGTGCGTCCCTGCGTCCCCGTTCCGCCAGGGGCCTGTCGTGGTCGGCCACATCGTCGGGCCAGTCGGCTTTGGCATGCCGGAGGATGACGATCCTGCGTGACACATCGGCGCTCATGCCTCCAGCTTCGCACGAACGGCGGCGTGTGGCACGGGGAGTTGAGAACCCTCCCCGACCGGGTGACCTCGTGGGCGGAGGCGGCCGGTCAGCGGGACAGCAGTCCCCAGAGCCGGCCCAGCAGATCCGCGAGGTACCGCCGGGACTCGGCGTCGGCGGCCTCGGCCTCGCCGGCGCCCGCGAGCAGCGACAGCAGCACCGCGAAGGCGATCACGGGCAGCGCCGCGGCCCACCACGGCAGCCGTGCTTCCGCGCCGTCGGCCGTCGGCCGGGAGGTGTGCCGGGTGGGTGCGTGGGCCGTCATCGGGCTCGCCTCCGTCGTCTTCCGTGGCGTCTTGGCGGTGTACTACGACGCTACGGACCGCGGGGCGGCCGCTCCATCCGGTGATCCACCCATTGCCCCCTGAGGCCGGCCCCCTAGGGGATCGTGGGGCGGGCCGGTACGGCTACGGGGCGACGACGGAGGCGAGCACGCCGATCACGACCGTGACGCCGAGCATCGCGCCGAGGACGAGGAGCAGCTTCTTCTGGCCGTTGGACGGATTGGGTTCGAGCACTGGCATGGGCCCAGTGTCGCACTCAGCCGCCGTCCTCGACGCATCGGTCCCGGCGGCCCGCCACCAGGCCCACCGCGAGCTGGGCGGTCATCAGGGCGGCCATCAGGGCCAGGGGCGCGTGCCAGCCCCCGGTGTGCTGGTGGAGGGCTCCGACCAGCAGAGGCCCGGGAACAGCGATCAGGTAGCCGGTGCCCTGGGCGAAGGCGGAGAGTTTGGCGACCCCGGCGCCGGTCCGCGCCCGCATCCCGATCATCGTGAGGACGAGGGGGAAGGCGCAGTTGGAGACACCCAGCAGCAGTGCCCAGGCCCAGGCCCCCTGCGCGGGGGCGAGCCACAGCCCGGCGTATCCGCCCAGTCCGCAGCAGGCCAGGACGGCGACGAGGGGACCCTGGTGGCTGAGCCGGGCGGCGATCCGCGGCAGCACGTAGGACAGGGGGATGCTCATTCCCATGGTGAGCGCCAGCAGCAGGCCGGCCGTGGAGGCGGGGACTCCGGCGTCGCGGAAGATCTGCGGCAGCCAGCCCATGACGACGTAGGCGGCGGTGGCCTGGAAGCCGAAGAAGACGCCGAGCGACCAGGCGGTGCCGGAGCGGGTGATCCGGATCTCGGCGCCGGGTCCCTCCGCGGCGGTCCCGGCCGCACGGGCGCGGGCACCGCGTACGACCGGTGCCCACACCAACAGGGCGAGGGCGCCAGGCAGTGCCCACATCCCGAGCCCCAGGCGCCAGTCGCCGCCCAGCGTCCGGGCCGCCGGGACGGTGAGGGCGGCGGCCGCGGCGGTGCCCACGGAGAGCGACATGGAGTACAGGCCGGTCATCGGGCCGATCCGGTCGGGGAACCAGCGCTTGACGACCACGGGCATCAGGACGTTGCCGACCGCGATGCCCGCCAGCGCCAGGGCACTGGAGGCCAGGAACCAGGCCGTCGCGCCGGCGAGGGGACGCAGCGCCAGTCCGGCGGTGACGGCGGCCATCCCAGCGAGGACCACGGCGGCCGGGCCCCAGCGGCGGGCCAGCCGGGGTGCGGCGCCGCCGAAGACGGCGAAGCAGAGGGCTGGCGCGGAGGTCAGCAGCCCGGCGACGGTGCCGTTCATCGCCAGTGCTCCGCGGACCTCCTCCAGGAACGGGCCCAGTGCGGTGATGGCGGGGCGCAGGTTGAGGGCCGCGAGGACGATGCCCGCGACCAGCAGCCTCCGTGCCCACGGGGAGGCGCCCGCAACGGTGCCCGGGGAAACGTCGGGGGGAGCGCCCGGGGCGGGGTGGGTGCCTACGCTGTCCGGGTTCCCCCCTTCGGCCCCGTGGTCGATGGTCGCGGGATCCTCAGCCACGACATGCATCATAGAATCATCGGATGAATTGAGGCCACCTGGTGCGTCTCGCCGCTCACCCGTCGTACTCACCGCCCCCGCCGATCCGGGAAGTGCCATGCCCCTGACCTCACCCCGCCGCTCAGCCCTGGCCGACCAGGTCATCGATGCCCTGCGCGACCAGATCACCTCAGGAGAGTGGCCGGTGGGATCCCGCATCCCGACCGAGCCCGAGCTGGTCGAACAGCTCGGTGTGGCTCGCAACACCGTACGCGAGGCCGTGCGGGCGCTCGCCCACAACGGACTGCTGGACATCCGGCAGGGCTCGGGCACCTACGTGGTGGCCACCAGCGAACTCGCCGGGGTGATGCACCGCCGTTTCGCGGACGCCGACCCGCGCGACGTGGCCGAGCTGCGTTCGGCACTGGAGGCCGAGGCGGCCCGGCTGGCCGCGCACCGCCGTACCGAGCAGGACCTGCGCCAGCTGCGGGCGCTGCTCCGCCGCCGCGAGGCGGCCTGGGAGACGGGCGAGGTGGAGCGCTTCGTGGAGGCCGATGTCACGCTGCACCTGGCGATCGTCAGGGCGTCCCACAACGAGGTGCTGACCGCGCTCTACGCGGACCTCGGCACCGTCCTGCGGGCCTTCCTCCGCAACGATGTGGGCGAGGAGCTGAGGTCGGAGGGGTATCTGGACCACGGGCGGCTGGTGGACGCCATCGCCGACCGCGACACGGAGACGGCCGCGCGGGAGGCGGGCTCGTACGCCCGGACCTGCCGCGGCTCCGGTTCCCGCGGCTGACCCCTCCCTCCGGACACCCGGCCGCGAAGGACGTGCCGCGGCACTCGCCGGGGCCGCCTCCGGTCGCGCGATCGCGGGCGCGCTACGCGCCCATCATGTGGACACCGCCGTCCACGTGCACGATCTCGCCGGTTGTCTTCGGGAACCAGTCCGAGAGCAGGGCGACCACGCCGCGCGCGGCGGGCTCGGGATCGGTGAGGTCCCAGCCGATCGGGGCGCGGGTCTTCCACACGTCCGCCAGCTCCTCGAAACCCGGGATGGACTTGGCGGCCATGGACTTGATGGGCCCGGCCGACACCAGGTTGCAGCGGATGTCCTTGTGGCCCAGGTCGCGGGCGAGATAGCGGGAGGTGGACTCCAGTGCGGCCTTGGCCACGCCCATCCAGTCGTACTTGGGCCAGGCCACCTGCGCGTCGAAGTCCATTCCGACGACCGAGCCGCCGCGCTTCTCGAGCAGCGGCAGCAGGGCCATGGTCAGCGACTTCAGGGAGTACGCGGAGACCTCGACGGCCGTGGCGACCGACTCCCAGCCGGTGTTGAGGAAGTTGCCGCCGAGTGCGTCCTGCGGCGCGAAGCCGATGGAGTGCACGACACCGTCCAGCCCGACACCCTCGCCGAGGTGCTCGGCGACCTTGCCGGCCAGGGCCTCCAGGTGCTCGCTGTTCTGCACGTCCAGCTCGATCACCGGGGCTTCCTTGGGAAGCCGCTTGGCGATGCGCTGCACCAGCGTCAGCCGTCCGAAACCGGTGAGGACGACCTCGGCGCCCTCCTCCTGCGCCAGCCGGGCGACGTGGAAGGCGATCGAGGAATCGGTGAGCACCCCTGTGACGAGGATGCGCTTTCCGGCGAGAAGTCCGCTCATGACGTTCAGTGACCCATGCCCAATCCGCCGTCCACGGGAATGACGGCTCCGGTGATGTACGCGGCCTCCTCCGAGGCCAGGAAGCGCACCGAGGAGGCGACCTCCTCGGGCTGGGCGTAGCGGCCCAGCGGGACCTGTTCGACGATCTTCGCGCACTGCTCGTCGGTGAGCGCACGCGTCATGTCGGTGTCCACGAAGCCCGGCGCGACCACGTTGCAGGTGATGTTGCGGGAGCCCAGCTCCCGGGCGACCGAGCGGGCGAAGCCGACCAGACCGGCCTTGGAGGCGGCGTAGTTGGCCTGCCCCGCCGAGCCCAGCAGGCCGACGACGGAGGAGATCAGCACGATGCGGCCCCCGCGGGCACGGAGCATGCCCCGGCAGGCACGCTTGACGACCCGGAAGGTGCCGGTGAGGTTGGTCTCCACCACGGACGTGAAGTCCTCCTCGGACATCCGCAGGAGCAACTGGTCCCGGGTGACGCCGGCGTTGGCGACCAGTACCTCGACCGGCCCCTGCCTCTCCTCGATCTCCTTGTATGCCTGCTCCACCTGCTCGGCGTCGTTGATGTCGCACTTGACTGCGCAGAAACCCTCCGGCGGCTCACCCGAACGGTAGGTGACGGCGACCTTGTCGCCCGAGTCGGCGAACGCCCGGGCGATGGCCAGGCCGATGCCGCGGTTGCCTCCGGTGACGAGAACCGAGCGGCTCAAGGGAACACCCTCTTCCGTAGGGAGCAGGTACTCCGCAAGAAACTACCGTCCGGCCCCGTGCGCCGGGGAACGGACCCCGACAGGGGCTCTGCCGGGCTCCTGTGGGATTCCTACAGAAATCCGTCCCGGGCCGGGGCGCACACCGGGCCACGGAGTCCGTACAGGGAGCGACTGTACGGGAATCAGACGACCACACAGCGTTTCGTTCCACTACCCCGGGCCGCGCGTGCTGCAAGAGCGCCAGGAGGCGCGTCATGACGGTGATGCCCGACGGACCGACGGCCACAGACGTTCCCTCCGGCACCGCCCGCTCCAGGGCGCTGTGCCGCGCTCTGCCGGACATGGGGAGCAGGCCGCCACGGTGTTCTGGCGCCCGTCCGGACGGGGTTACGACTCGCGGCTGACCACCCCCTTCGGCGAGCCGCTGCGCGTCCCCGGGGCCTTCGGCCGCGATCTGGACACCTCGGGGTTCAAGACCCCCGCCGGGGAGCCGGACAGCACGGAAGGCCGGTGAGACGGACCGGCTCCGCCGGGGCCCGGTGAGCGGGGCGTCCGCCCCGGACCAGCCGGATCACCCCTCCGGGGCCGGCGGGCCGGTGACGACGGGTTCGGCGTCCGGGCCACGATCCCCCTCCCCGGCCTCCTCGCCCTCCTCCCCGGGGCGTTCTCGTCCGGTCCGCGTGGACCGCTCCTCCCCTTCGGGGCGCCGCTCCCGCCGCTCCTTCTCCCCCTCGCTCCTCCCCTTGCCCGCGCCGGTCCTCATCTCGGACGGGTCGTGCTGCCTGCCGTCGTAGGGCCCTGAGTAGTCGCTCACGGCACGCTCCTTCCAGCGGTTCCCTCTCCGGCGGGCCGGCCTCGGCCGCGAGTACCCCGGTACGCCGCGCGGACACACCGGCGGCCGGATCACCGCCGGCTCTCGCGGCGGTCCCGCAGGGCCGCGGCGAGCACGGGCACCAGACCGAGCGCCAACGGGGCGAGTACCGCGGCGAACAGCCAGGCGGACACCTGCGGATCCGGATCGGTGCGCCACATCACCGCACACGTCACCGCGATCGACAGGCCGATGCAGAAGCCGAGCAGGAGGGTGGCCCTGGCCGTCCGCAGCGCCGAGGCCCGGGTGGCGGGGCGGTTGATCAGGGAGGAGGTCCGCTCGCCGGGGGCGAGTTCGTCCTCGGTGCGCATCCGCAGCGCCGCCGCCGCGGTGGCGGCCATCAGCGTGATGGTCCCGGCGTATACCAGGACGGGGAGGAAGACCGCGCCGACGGACTTGTCCGCCCAGGCGTCGACCCCGCCGGGGCCGATGTGCCGCGGCACCTTCTCCGGCAGGCCGGGGTACACCGCGGCGCCCCAGACCGTCAGCCCCGCCAACAGCGCGAGCTGCGGCAGCAGCCACACCCACGGGAAGCCCGGCCGGCTCTCGTTCCCGTCCTCCATGTGTCCCTCCCCCGTCGTTTCCCTCTCCGTCTCCCTGCCCCCCGTGCCGGTCAGGGTAGACCGGTTCCGGGCCCCGGCCGGCCGGCGGAGCGTGGTTCACTGCGGTTATGCATCGACAAGGAGGAGCGTCCGTGGCGCACGAGATCGATGAGTCCTTCCTGGCGCTGCCGCTGCGCGCGCTCGCCGACGCGGCGCTCGCGCGGGCCCGGGCCCTGGGAGCCGAGCACGCCGACTTCCGTTTCGAGCGGAACCGCAGCGCCTCCTGGCGGCTGCGCGACGCGAAGCCGGCCGGGTCGTCGGACATCACCGATGCCGGATACGCGGTGCGTGTGGTGCACGGCGGCGCGTGGGGTTTCGCCTCGGGGGTGGATCCGACGATGGACGCCGCCGCGAAGGTGGCGGGCCGGGCCGTGGAGATGGCGAAGCTGTCGGCGAGGGTCGCCGAGGCCGCCGGAGAGAGTGCGGTCGCGCGGAGCGCCTCCGCCGGGGACCGGTGGGCGATGGGCGGACGGGTCGAGCTGGCGGACGAACCGGTGCACGGCGAGCGCGTCTGGGTCTCCTCCTACGAGACCAATCCGTTCGACGTGCCGGACGCGGAGAAGACCGCCGTGCTGGCCCAGTGGAGCGACCGCCTGCTCGGGGCGGACGGCGTCTCCCACGTGGACGCCTCGCTGCTGACCGTGCAGGAGAACAAGTTCTACGCGGACACCGCCGGCACCGTCACCACCCAGCAGCGCGTCCGCCTGCACCCGGAACTGACGGCCGTGTCCGTGGCCGACTCCGGCGCCTTCGACTCGATGCGGACCCTGGCCCCGCCCGTCGGCCGGGGCTGGGAGTACATGGCCGGAACCGGCTGGGACTGGGACGGGGAGCTGGCACGCATCCCGGAACTGCTGGCCGAGAAGATGCGCTCGCCCGGTGTGGAGGCGGGCTCCTACGACCTGGTGGTCGACCCCTCCAACCTGTGGCTGACGATCCACGAGTCGATCGGCCACGCCACCGAACTGGACCGGGCGCTGGGATACGAGGCGGCGTACGCGGGCACCTCCTTCGCCACGCCCGACGGGCTCGGCACGCTGAAGTACGGCTCGCCGGTGATGAACATCACCGGCGACCGCACCGCCGAGCACGGGCTGGCCACCGTCGGCTACGACGACGAGGGCGTCGAGGCGCAGTCCTGGGACCTGGTCAGGGACGGGGTCCTGGTGGGCTACCAGCTCGACCGGCGGATGGCGAAGCTGACCGGGCTGGGCCGCTCCAACGGCTGCGCCTACGCCGACTCCCCCTCCAGCGTCCCCGTGCAGCGCATGGCGAACGTCTCGCTCCGGCCCGATCCGGACGGGCCGTCCACCGAGGAGCTGATCTCCCGGGTGGAGCGGGGGATCTACGTGGTGGGCGACCGCTCGTGGTCGATCGACATGCAGCGCCACAACTTCCAGTTCACCGGGCAGCGTTTCTTCCGGATCGAGAACGGACGGCTCGCCGGGCAGCTGCGCGACGTGGCCTACCAGGCCACCACCACCGACTTCTGGGGCTCGATGGAAGCCGTGGGCGGGCCGCGGACGTACGTACTCGGCGGTGCGTTCAACTGCGGCAAGGCCCAGCCGGGCCAGGTCGCCTCCGTCTCGCACGGCTGCCCCTCCGCGCTCTTCCGCGGCGTCAACATCCTCAACACCGCCCAGGAGGCCGGCCGATGACGAAGCCCCCCGCTCCCCACGAGCTCGTCGAGCGCGCCCTGGCGCTGTCGCGGGCCGACGGCTGCGTGGTCATCGCCGACGAGGAGTCCACCGCCAACCTGCGGTGGGCGGGCAACACGCTGACCACCAACGGGGTCACCCGCGGCCGTACCCTCACCGTCGTCGCGACCGTCGACGGCTCCGAGGGGACGGCGTCGGGGGTGGTCTCCCGCTCGGCCGTCTCCGGCGACGACATCGAGCCGCTGGTGCGGGCCGCGGAGGAGGCCGCGCGTACGGCGGGCCCGGCCGAGGACGCCCGGCCGCTGGTGGAGGGCGTGCCCGCCTCCGCCGGCTTCACCGAGGCCCCGGACGAGACGTCCTCGTCGGTGTTCGACTCCTTCGCTCCGGCGCTGGGCGAGTCCTTCGCTCGGGCCCGCTCCGAGAACCGGGAGCTGTACGGCTTCGCCCACCACCAGGTGGTCTCCACCTACCTGGGAACCTCCACCGGGCTGCGGCTGCGGCACGACCAGCCCACCGGCACCCTGGAGGTCAACGCCAAGTCCCCCGACCGCGCCCGCTCGGCATGGGCGGGGCGGGCGACCCGCGACTTCGCCGACGTCGACCCCCTGGCGCTGGACGCCGAGCTGGCCCGACGGCTGGAATGGGCCGGGCGGCGGGTGGAGCTGGAGGCCGGACGGTACGAGACGCTGCTGCCGCCCAGTGCCGTGGCGGACCTGCTGATCTACCAGATGTGGTCGTCGGCGGGGCGCGACGCCGCCGAGGGACGCACCGTGTTCAGCAGGCCCGGCGGCGGCACCCGGGTGGGCGAGCGGCTGTCGGAGCTGCCGCTGAGGCTCTACAGCGATCCGGGCGCCCCCGGTCTGGAGGCGTCGCCGTTCGTGATCGCGCACTCCTCCGGTGACGACGCCTCGGTCTTCGACAACGGCCTGCCGCTGCGGGCCACCGACTGGGTGCGCGGCGGAGAGCTGCGCCATCTGCTGACCACCCGGCACTCGGCGGAGCTGACGGGTCTGCCGGTGGCCCCCGGGATCGACAACCTGGTCCTGGACGCGGGCGGCACCGCGTCGCTGGAGGAGATGGTCGCCGGCTCCGGACACGGCGGCCCGGCGCTGCTGCTGACATGTCTGTGGTACATCCGCGAGGTGGATCCGGCGACGCTGCTGCTGACCGGGCTGACCCGCGACGGCGTCTACCTGGTGGAGAACGGCGAGGTCACGGGCGCGGTGAACAACTTCCGCTTCAACGAGTCGCCGGTCGACCTGCTGTCCAGGGCCACCGGGGCGGGGCGGACCGAGCGCACCCTGCCGCGTGAGTGGTCGGACTGGTTCACACGGGCGGCGATGCCCGCCCTGCGTGTGCCGGACTTCAACATGAGTTCCGTCAGCCGGGGTGTGTGAGCCGGCCCCCGGCAGGCGCCCGAGGGCCGGCCGGACGCACGGGGAGGGGGGGGCGCGTCCCGTCGCGCCGCCCCCCCCCGCGGACCGCTCCGTTCCGTCAGGCCGTCCGCCTGCCGCCTCCCCTGATCCTGGCGTACAGGGGCGTGCCCAGCGCGACGATCAGGACGGCCCCGGCGAGCTGGAGCAGGTGCCGGATCCAGTCGATGCCCGCGGTGTCCTCCACACCGATCCCACCGGCCACGGCGTTGCCGATGACACTGCCGATGATCCCGAAGACGGCGGTCAGCCACAGCGGGATGTCCTGCTTGCCGGGAAGGATGGCGCGGGCCAGCACACCCAGAACCAGACCCACGACGATCGCCCACAACCAGCTCATGTCGCCTCCTCGTGCGGAGCGCTCCGTGCACAGCGCGTTCGGTTCGTGCGGTGGGACGCCGCCCGCCCGTACGGCCGCTGAGCCGCCCGGATGAGAGCCGTCCCCGGCACATCGGGTGCCCTCCACCCGGCGTCGTATGCGGCGGAGTCGGGGCGTAGGGTGGAAAAGGCCGGGAACCAGGCGGGAACGCTCCCGGAAACCGGCCGCAGGAGCAGGTGGTGAGTGTGAGGCACAGGCAGCGCGGTCCCGCGGTCTTCCGGATCACCGGAGCCCGTCAGGGGCTGGCCGAGGACGTCCGGGGCCGGGAGCGGCGCTACGTGATCTCGATGCTGGTGCGCACCGCGGCGGTCCTGCTGACCGTGGTGCTGTGGAACGTGCAGCGCCCGCTCGCCGTGGCAGCACTGGTAATCGGCGCGACCCTACCGTATGTGGCGGTGGTGATCGCCAACGCGGGACGGGAGAACACTCCCGCGCTCCCCGACTCCTTCGTCCCCTCACCGCCCCGGCGGGCGCTGGGGCCGGCAGACGCCGGAGAGGGGGGGGCCGGGCCGCGGGCGCGCACGATACGGCAGGAGCCATCGGAGCCGGAGGTACCGGAGGAGGCCCGGGAGCCGGAGCGCGGGCCGGAACCGGGCCGTGAGCAGGGCCCGGGCGGCCGGGAGTACCGGCGTCCGGAACCCGGGCAGGAGCCGAGCCGTCCGGACCCTGGCCGGCGCGACTGATCTCCTCGGCCCGGAAGCTCAGGAAAACCTCAGACCAATCGCGCTGTTCCGGTCCCCTGCCGCCGGGTGCGCGTGTCATACTGCGTACACGCTCCGCATCCCCCGTCGGAGCGACAGACCGACGCCGGGCGGCTCCCCCCGTGGCCGCCCGGCGTCGCCGTGTTTGGATGGGGTGGTGACCGATCCCGTGACCGCCTCCCCGCCCGAGACCGCCGTCCCCGTCTGCTCCGCCAAGGGCTGCCGTGAGGTCGCTGAGTGGGTGCTGGCCTGGAACAATCCCAAGCTGCACACCCCAAAGCGCCGCAAGACCTGGCTGGCCTGCGAGGAGCACCGCGAGCACCTGTCGCGGTTCCTGGGGATGCGGGGCTTCCTGAAGGACGTGGTGGCCCTCGCCGAGTGGGAGGGTGGCACGGACCGGGAGGGGCCGAAGGGGTCAGCCGCCGATCGCTGACATCGGACGAGCCGGCTGGAGGAAGGCCGGGTCGTCCAGGCCCGAGCCGGCCTTCTTGCCCCACATCGCCGCCTTCCACAGCCGTGCGATCTCGGCGTCGTCCGCGCCCGCGCGCAGAGCGCCGCGCAGATCCGACTCCTCGCGGGCGAAAAGACAGGTGCGGACCTGGCCGTCGGCCGTCAGCCGGGTGCGGTCGCAGGCCCGGCAGAAGGGCCTGGTCACGGAGGCGATCACGCCGACGCGGTGCGGGCCGCCGTCGACGATCCAGCGCTCGGCGGGCGCCGATCCCCGACTCTCCTCCTCTTCCGGGGTGAGGGAGAAGCGGGTGCGCAGGGAGGTGAGGATGTCGCCCGCGGTGATCATGCCCTCGCGGCGCCAGCCGTGCTGGGCGTCCAGCGGCATCTGCTCGATGAAGCGCAGTTCGTAGGCGTGCTCGACGGCCCAGGAGAGCAGGTCGGGGGCCTCCCCTTCGTTGAGGCCCGGCATCAGTACCGCGTTGACCTTGACGGGGGAGAGCCCCGTCTCGCGGGCGGCCGCCAGACCGGCCAGGACGTCGGCATGGCGCCTGCGGCGGGTCATCCGGTGGAAGACCTCGGGGTCGAGGGTGTCCAGCGAGACGTTGACCCGGTCCAGCCCGGCCGCGCGCAGCGCTCCGGCGGTGCGCTCCAGACCGATGCCGTTGGTCGTCAGCGACAGTGTCGGACGCGGCTCCAGGGCGGCGCAGCGCTCGACTATGCCCACCAGCCCGGGGCGCAGCAGCGGCTCGCCCCCGGTGAAGCGCACCTCCTCCACACCGAGCAGGGTCACGGCGACGCGGACCAGGCGGACGATCTCGTCGTCCGTGAGCAGCTCGGGCTTGGCGAGCCACCGCAGACCCTCCTCCGGCATGCAGTAGGTGCACCTCAGGTTGCACCGGTCGGTGAGCGACACACGCAGATCGGTGGCGACCCGGCCGTAGGTGTCCAGCAGCATGCCGACAGCACCCTCCCACGGTTGGACATCTGCCTCGCAGCGTACGCGACGCCCGTGCCGCCTGCCCGGGCACCACGTCGGGAACAGAGGTTCGGTGTTCGATGAGGAGTTCCATCATTGCCGCTTCCCCCGCATGAGCGATAGCTTCCGTCGTCATACATCCGTACGGTCAGATCCGATAGCTGAACGGATTGTTGAGAACCCCTGCGTTCACACAGACACGGAGAACCCATGGCATCGAGACCCTCCAGCCGTCGCCGCGCCGTCGCGGTGCCGGTCGGGTTGGCACTGACCGCCTCCCTGGCCCTGCTGCCCGGCGCCGGCACGGCGCTGGCCCAGGAGACCGGAACCCCGGCCCCCGTGACGGCTGCCGCGGACGGCGGGCAACTGTCGTACGTGGTCAACACCTCCTCTCACCCGGGCACGATCCGGCGGGTGGAGCGGGAGATAGCCAAGGCTGGTGGGACGGTCGTCGTCACCCACCGCGAGATCGGCGTGATAGTCGCCCACTCGGCGGACTCCGGCTTCGCGGAGCGGATGCGCGAGGTGCGCGGCGTGCACTCCGCCGGCGCCACCCGCACCGCGCCGCTCAAGGCCGCGGGGACGACCGAGGTCGGCGCCCCGCAGTACGTGGCGGAGGCGGCCCGCACCAGCGCGGCCACGGCCGCCTCCGAGGGCGAGCCGATGGAGGCCGACCTGTGGGGCCTGCGCGCCATCCGCGCGGACGAGGCCGCGAAGGTCAACCCGGGCAGCGACAAGGTCACCGTCGCGGTCATCGACACCGGTGTGGACGACACCCACCCGGACCTGGCCCCGAACTTCTCGGCGCGCCAGTCGGCGAACTGCGTCGGCGGCGTGGCCGACACCTCCGAGGGCGCCTGGCGCCCGTACACCGACGGTGACTACCACGGCACGCACGTCGCGGGCTCCATCGCCGCGGCGCGCAACGGCGTCGGCGTGGCGGGCGTGGCGCCGGGCGTGAAGGTCTCCTCCATCAAGGTGAGCGAGCCCGACACCAGCCTCTTCTACCCGGAGGCCGTGATCTGCGCGTTCGTCTTCGCGGCCGACAAGGGCGTGGAGATCACCAACAACAGCTACTACGTCGACCCGTACCTGTACAACTGCGAGGACGACGCCGACCAGGGCGCGGTCGTGGAGGCGCTCCGCAGGGCCTCACGCCACGCCGAGCGCAGGGGCACGCTGCACATCGCCTCGGCGGGCAACTCCAATCACGACCTCGCCTCCGACGCGATCCTCGACGCCTCCAGCCCGAACGACACCACACCGGTCGAGCGCACCATCGACCCGTCCGAGTGCCTGGACCTGCCCACCCAGCTGCCGGGCGTGGTGACGGTCACGGCCACGGGTGTGCAGGACCTGAAGTCGTACTACTCCAGCTACGGGCACCGCGTCGCCGACGTGGCGGCGCCGGGCGGCGACCGGTTCCAGATCCCGGACACCCCGTCGGGCAACGGCCGGATCCTGTCGACCATGCCGAACGACTCCTACGCCTTCCTGCAGGGCACCTCGATGGCCAGCCCGCACGTCGCGGGCGTGGCGGCGCTGCTCAAGAGCAAGCACCCCTGGGCGAGCCCGGCGATGCTCCAGCTCATGATGAAGGCGCAGGCGGACAACCCCGGCTGCCCGGAGACCTACGACCCGGACGGCAACGGCGTCGAGGACTCCACCTGCGAGGGCGGCAAGCGCGTCAACGGCTTCTACGGCTACGGCATCGTCGACGCCCTGGACGCCGTCGAGTAAGCCGGGCGGCCGCCGCGCGGCACAGCCGGCGGACCGCCGGCGGTCCGTCAGGAAACGGTGGAGACCGAGGGGCCGGGTCCGGTGGGCCCGGCCCTTCCCGTCTCCCGCGCGGCTCCGGCCGTTTCCGGCGCTTCCGCCGCTCCCGGTGTGCCGGGGGCCGGTCCGCGCGGTCCCGGCTGCCAGCCGGGACCGCGGAAGAGCCGCCCGGCGGCCTCGCGCCAGTCGCGCGCCGCCCGCAGGTCCCGGGCGATCGCCGCGTACTCGTGAGTGGCCACGCGCAGCGGGTTGTGGGTGTCGATGTTCTTGGTCAGCCCGTAGACGCACGGCTCGGTCTCGGGCGCGAAGGAACCGAAGAGCCGGTCCCACACGATGAGGATCCCGCCGAAGTTGCGGTCCAGGTAGCTTCCCTGGGAGGCGTGGTGGACCCGGTGGTGCGAGGGCGTGTTGAACACGTACTCGACCGGCCCCGGCAGTCTGCCGATCCGCTCGGTGTGGATCCAGAACTGATAGACCAGGTTGACCGAGTGGCAGAAGGCGAGCGCGGCCGGGTGCATGCCCGAGGCGATCAGCGGCAGGTAGAACGGCCAGCCGGTCAGGGACGTCCAGGGCTGGCGCAGCGCGGTGGTGAGGTTGAACCTCCGGCTGGAGTGGTGCACCACGTGGCAGGCCCACAGGATGCGGACGACATGGTGGCCGCGGTGGGACCAGTAGTAGAAGAGGTCCTGCGCGAGGAGCATCGGCAGCAGCGTCCACCATTCGACGGGGATCCGCAGCGGGGTGAGTGCGTAGACGGCCGAGTAGACCGCCACGATCGGGATCTTCCACAAGGCGTCGAAGAAGAGGCTGCCCAGGCCCATGGAGAGACTGGTCGCGGCGTCCTTGGCCTCGTAGCCCGCGACGGGGCTGCCCGGCTCCTCGGGACGCAGGCGGTAGCTGACCATCTCCAGGGCCGTCAGCAGCATGAAGGCGGGTACGGACCACAGCACGACGTCGGGGAGGTTCGGCACGCTTGGCATGAAAGCACCGTAGAGCCGCCCGGGACCGGCGGCCAGGGTCTGTTACCGACGAGTATGCGAGACGTTCCGTCAGCAGTCCGCTCATCCGGAGTGAGTCACGGTACCGCGAGGGTGTCAGTGGCGGCCCGTATTCTCTGGAACCATGCTCGATGACCAGTCGGCGGCCCAAGCGCGGCCCGCAGCGCAGCCCAGCACCCCGGCCTGGCCCACCGAATACCCCGACGCCTACGCGGTGGTGGACGTGGAGACCACGGGGCTCGCCCGGGACGACCGCATAATCTCCGCGGCCGTCTACCGGCTGGACGCACGGGGCGACGTGATCGACCACTGGTACACCCCGGTCAATCCGCAGCGGGATCCCGGGCCGACCTGGATACACGGGCTGACGAGCGAGATGCTGGCCGACGCCCCGCTCTTCCCGCAGATCGCCGAGGAGTTCGGCGAGCGGCTGCGGGGCCGGGTACTGGTCGCGCACAACGCGGTCTTCGACTGGTCGATGATCGCCCGGGAGTACGCCCGCGCCCGGCTGCCGGTCCCCGTGCGGCAGCGACTGTGCACCATCGCCCTGTCCAAGGAACTGGACCTGCCGCTGGCCAACCACCGGCTGGAGACCCTCGCCGCGCACTACGGCGTCGTCCAGCGCCGGGCACACCACGCGCTGGACGACGCCCGGGTGCTGGCCGAGGCGTTCCGGCCGAGCCTGCACCTGGCGGCCGCCGACCGCATACGCCTGCCCCTGCTGGCCTGCCGGCCGCTGACCGAGTGGACCGACTCCACCGTCTCCCCGGGCCCCTCCTCCGGCGCCGCCGACGTGCGGGACACGCGGCCCTACGCGGGCGGCTGGCGCCCCTCGCGCAGACGCCCCTCCTGTCCGTATCCCAACCCCGGCCGGTACGAGCCGGGCAAGCCGCTGGTCCAGGGGATGCGGGTGGCGATCTCCGGGGACACCTCCGTGGACCGGGAGCTGCTGGAGGACCGGGCGGCCGAGGCCGGACTCCACATCGCGAGCGGCGTCTCCCGGCTCACCAGCCTCCTGGTCACCAACGACCCCGGCTCCGGCACCTCCAAGGTCGCCAGGGCACGCGCCTTCGGCACCCCGGTGATCGACGAGGCGGCTTTCACCCAGCTGCTGCGGGAGGTGGCCCCCGCCCCGGGGGGATGACGACCGGCGGGGTACGGTCGATGACCGTGCCACCCCTGTCGTCCGCACCCCCCGCCTCCGCGTACCGCTTCCTGCTGTCCCGGCAGTGGGTGGCGCTCACCCTCGTCGCGCTCGTGCTGATCCCGGGCATGGTCAGACTCGGCTTCTGGCAGCTCCACAGACACGAGGACCGGGTGGCGCGCAACGAGCTGGTGGCCGGGAGTCTGGCCGCCGATCCGGTGCCCGTGGGGGAACTGGCCGCTCCGGGCCGCGGCCCGGCCGAC
>NZ_JAJFAU010000039.1:0-2727 GCF_022614595.1 Streptomyces sp. CNQ085 | reverse complement strand
TGCCGAAGTCGAGGATCTTGACGGTGCCGTCGCCGGTCAGCATCACATTGGCCGCCGACGCCGACCGGTACCGCCGGGTGACGGCGACCGGCGTCTACGACACCGGCGGCGAGACGGTCGTGCGCCAGCGCACCGGCGGGGACGGCCGGAGGATCGGCTACCACGTCCTGACCCCGCTGGTCCGCGAGGACGGCACGGCCGTGCTGGTCAACCGCGGGTGGATCCCGGCGGGCGACGACCTGACGGAGTTCCCCGGGGTGCCGGCGCCTCCTCCCGGGGAGATCACCGTGACCGGGCGGTTGATGGCCGACGAGAAGGCCGGCAACGGCGTCAAGGACAAGCGGGGGCTGCCGCCCCGCCAGGTGATGCTGATCGACAGCGCGCGGATGGCCGAGGAGCTGGACCGGCCGGTCCTGGGCGGTTACGTCGCCCTGGAGGAGACCTCGCCGGAGTCCTCCGGGGAGCAGCCCGAGCGCCTTCCGGAGCCCGACCACAGCGGCATCGGCCCGCATCTGGCGTACGCGTTCCAGTGGTGGCTGTTCGCCGCCGCCGTTCCCGTCGGCTGGGTGGTGCTGGTCCGCCGCGAGCGCCGGGACCGCCTGGCGGGGGCCGCCGGCACGGAGCTCCCCGCGGACGGGCCCGCGGACGAGCGGACGGACGGCGGAGCCGCGGCCGGCCTCCGCCGTTCCGACCCCCTCCGCTGCCGGAACGGCGGACCGACCGGCAGACTGATCCTCATGGATCTCGGACTGCAGGACAGGGTGTACCTCGTCACCGGCGCCACTCGCGGGCTGGGCTTCGCCACCGCCGGGGAACTGGTCGCCGACGGCGCGAAGGTGATCGTCACCGGCCGGAGCGGGCAGACGGTGACCGAGGCCGCCGAACGGCTGGGCGGCGACGCCTTCGGCATGGTGGCGGACAACGCCGATCCGGCCGCGGCCGACCGGCTGGTGACGGAGGCCCACGAGCGCTACGGGCGTCTGGACGGGGTGCTGATCAGCGTCGGCGGACCACCGGCCGGCTCCCATGAGACGGTCACCGACGACCAGTGGCAGTCGGCCTTCGAGACGGTCTTCCTCGGCGCGGTGCGGCTGGCCCGCACCGCGGCCGCACGGCTGGGCGAGGGCGGGGTGATCGGCTTCGTCCTCTCCGGCTCGGTGCACGAGCCGATCCCCGGTCTGACGGTCTCCAACGGACTGCGGCCGGGACTGGCCGGTTTCGCGAAGTCGCTGGCGGACGAGGTGGGACCGCGCGGCATCCGGGTCGTCGGGCTGCTTCCGGGCCGCATCGACACCGACCGGGTGCGCGGCCTGGACGCCCTGACCGGGGACGCCGACGCCGCCCGCGAGCGGAGCTCGGCCTCGATCCCGCTGCGCCGCTACGGCACCCCGGAGGAGTTCGGCAGGGCGGCGGCGTTCCTGCTCTCCCCCGCCGCGTCGTACCTCACCGGTGTGATGCTCCCGGTCGACGGCGGCGCCCGCCGCGGCTTCTGACCGCCCCTGCCGGGCGTCCCGTACCGGACGGGGAACGGCGGGCCGTGGAGGAAACGCGGGCGGGGCGCGGCGGTGGGGCGGGAACCTCTCGGCCTGTCGCCCCGCCTCACCGCCGCGCCGGACGCAGCCGGACCTCCGCGGTCAGCTCGTCCAGTCCCGCCGAGTCACGGGCGTGCTCCAGCGCCTCGTCCCGCAGGCGCTGGAGGATCTCGGCCGGGCCCGCGTGAGCGGCCACCGCCAGTGCGACCCGGGCCCTTACCCCGGAGCGGCGGCGGCCCAGCCTCACCCGGGCCCGTTCCGCGCCGGGCAGGGTCCCGGTCTCCTCGGCCACGGCGTCCTCCAGGGTCCGCGTCCTCACCAAGGCACCGTAACCGTCACCACTGTCGACCAGCACCGTGTCCGGCCGCTGCCTCCACAGCTGCGCCGACAGCCACCACAGTGCGAGCAGGAGCACGGCGGCCGGGACGCCGATCGCCAGGAGCCACCGCCACCAGTCCGCCTCCCGCCACCAGGCGGGTTCCCCGCGGCCGAGCAGTACCTCGTCGGGCCCGTCCCAGGGCGGGTTCCAGGGCAGATCGAAGCCCCAGCGCCGCTGGAGGTCGAGTCCGCCCAGCAGGGCCGCCAGGCCCAGCACCAGCAAGGCCAGTCCCAGCAGCCCCAGCAGGATCCGGTTCGCCACCGTGAGCATCCGGTCCACCTCGCCCTTCCTCAGCCCTTCCCCGGGCGCCGCACCCGGACCGAACGCCGCATCCTCCGGGCGAGCCCGAGCCGGCGCACACCGTCCTCCAGGGTCCTGTCCAGATCTCCCCGCACCTCGTCCAGGGGCCGGAAGTGTGCCCGTGCCCGCACCTTGATCCGGCGCCGTCCGGCGTCCACCCGGACCGTCTGGACCCCGGGCACGTCCAGCAGCCGATCGTGCAGCACCGCCTCGGCGGCGGACCGCTCCAGTCCGGCGCGCATCCGGATCCCGTGGGAGGCGCCGCCGCGCATCGGCAGCAGACCGCGCAGCCCGGGGGTGACCGCCAGCACCACCAGCCACAGTCCCAGCAGGGCCGCGAGCGCCGCGCCGGTGATCGCCCAGGGGTCGTCGAGCGGGCGGGCGGCCAGGTCCGCGGTGATCTCGCGCCGCCATGCGGAGGGGGACCTGTCGATGCTCGCGGCGACGGCCTCGTACAGCAGCGCGGCCGTCACGACGGCCAGGACCAGTGCCGCTCTGGTCGGCGCGGGCACCCGC
>NZ_JAJFAU010000038.1:27834-32079 GCF_022614595.1 Streptomyces sp. CNQ085 | reverse complement strand
CCACCTGGCCGACCGGGCGGCGGACCTGGCCCACCGGCGGCGCACGGCGCGAGGCCGGGCCGCGGAGGCGGAAGCGGAGCTGGCCGCCCTGGAGGGGGGCCGCCAGAGCGGCCCCCAGGGCCCGTACACCCGCACCCTGGGGGTCAGGGACCGGGCGGCCGGTGCGCCGCTGTGGCGGCTGGTCGACTTCCGCCCGCATCTGGCGGAGACCGAGCGCGCGGGCCTGGAGGCGGCCCTGGAGGCGTCCGGCCTGCTGGACGCGTGGGTGCGCCCGGACGGCGCCGCGGTCCTCGCCGACGGTCACGACGTCCTGCTGGCGCCCACGCCGGTTTCCGGGGCCCCGGCCGCCGGGCCCACCCTGGCCGACGTGCTGCGCCCGGCCCCCGACCACGGCGACGCCCGGGCCGCCGGCGTGGGGGAGGAGACCGTGGCGCGGCTGCTGGCCGCGATCAAGCTGGGCGAGGCCCCCCGTGCCGCCTCCGGCGGGAGCGGTGCGGGCGAGACCTGGGTGTCGCCGGACGGCCGTTTCCGGACCGGCGCGCTGACCGGGAGCTGGAGCAAACCGGCCGCCGAGTACGTGGGCGAGGGCGCCCGCGAGGAGGCCCGCCGCGCCCGCATCACCACCCTGCGGGACGAACTGTCCGCTTCGCGCGAGGAGCTGGCCGGGCTGGAGGAGGCGTCCCGCGCGGTGGCGGAGCGCCGCCGCGTACTGGACGCCGAACTGTCGGCCTTCCCCGGCGACGACGGTCTGCGCCGGGCCCACGCGCTGTCCGCAGCGGCCGCCGACACGGTCGGCCGGGCCCGCACCCGCCACGAGGAGCGCTCCGCCGAACTGGCCGGGGCGGCCCGTCAGGCGGAGCGGGCCGCGGCCGAACTCACCGAGACGGCCGCCGCCGTCCAGCTGCCCGCCGACCGCACCGGACTCGCGGCCGTCCGCCAGGCCCTCGCCGATCTCACCGCCCACCTCGCCGCCCTGTGGCCCGCACTGCGGGAGCACACCGACGCCGAGAGCGCCCTCGCCGGGGAACGGGCCGAGGCGGAGCGGGCCGGGGAGCGGGCCGGGGAGCTGACCCTGCGCACGGAGGAGGCGGCAAGGCAGGCCGCCGCGGCCGACGAGCACCACACCACCCTGCGCTCCACCGTCGGCGCCGCCGTCGCCGACCTGCAGCGCCGTCTGGCCGAGACCGTCGAGGCGGCACGGCTGTGCGGACAGGAGCAGAAGCGGGCCCGCCAGGAGCATCAGCGGGCGGACCGGGACGCCGGCCGCGCCGAGGGACGCATCGAACAGCTGGAGGAGGACGTCACCGAGGCCGCGGCGGTCCGGGACCGGGCCGTCGCCGCACTCCAGCGGTTCGCGGCGACCGGACTGCTGGCAGTGGCCCTGCCCGGCCTCGAACAGCCGGAGACCGACGGGCCGTGGGCGGCGACCCCGGCCGTCGTCCTGGCCCGCGCCGTCGAGTCCGAACTCGCCGGGACCGACGACTCCGACGGCGCCTGGGAGCGGGTGCAGAAGCGGCTGAGCGAGGAGCTGACCAGGCTTCAGGAGGCGTTGTCGAGGCACGGGCACACCGCCTCGGCCCGCAGCGGCGAGGACGGCATTGTCGTCGACATCGTCTACCAGGGGCGCGAGCGCGCCGTGCCGGAACTCGCCGAGGCGCTCGCCGCCGAGGTGGAGGAGCTGACCCGCATCCTGTCCGCGCGTGAACGGGAGATCCTGGAGACCCATCTCGTCACCGAGGTCGCCGGCACCCTCCAGGAACTGATCGGCACCGCCGAGCGGCAGGTGCGGGCCATGAACGCCGAACTGGAGGAGCGGCCCACCTCCACCGGCATGGTGCTGCGTCTGGTGTGGCGGCCCTCGCGGAAGGCGCCGCCCGGGCTCGCCCAGGCCCGCGAGAGGCTGCGCCAGTCCGCCGACGCCTGGTCGCCGGAGGACCGGGCCGCGGTCGGCGGGTTCCTCCAGGAGCAGATCGCGCGCCGGCACGCCGACGACAGCTCCGGAAGCTGGCTGGAGGACCTCACCGCGGCCCTCGACTACCGCTCCTGGCACGAGTTCGGCATCGAACGCCACCAGCACGGCAGGTGGGTTCCGGCCACCGGGCCCGCCTCGGGCGGAGAGCGGGTGCTGGCGGCGTCGGTGCCGCTGTTCGCCGCCGCGTCCGCGCACTACGCCAGCGCCTCCGTGCCGCACGCCCCGCGCCTGGTCACCCTGGACGAGGCGTTCGCCGGCGTGGACGACGACTCGCGCGCCAAGTGCCTGGGGCTGCTGCACGCCTTCGACCTGGACGTGGTGATGACCAGCGAGCGCGAATGGGCCTGTTACCCGCAGGTGCCGGGCATCGCCATCGCCCAGCTCTCGCGCGTCGACGAGATCTCCGCGGTCCTGGTGACCCGCTGGGAGTGGGACGGGACGCGGCGGTCGCGGGGCGCGGACCCGCAGGCGTACGGCGAGCCGGAACACGCCTCCCCGGCCGCGGCCTCCACCGGGAAGCCCACGGCCCAGGACTCCCCGTGGACATGACTCCACGTCCCGAGCGGATCGACACCGTCCGCCTCACCCGCCTGCTCGGCGTGCCCGAACTGGCCTGGCTCCTCGACCGCGCCCGGCACCGGATGGCCCGCGGCCGCCCCCTGACCGGCGTGGCCACCCTGACCGGTCCCGACGCGGCCCAGCGGGCGGCGGTGGAGCGCCTGCTGGGCCGCGCCCCGCACGGCGGACGTTCCCTGACGGTGCGTCTGGAGACGGTGGACGAGATCCTGCGCCGCTCCGGCGTCAGCCCGGACGGGCTGGCCGCCGCCGTGACCGCGCTGACCGGCCCCGTGACCCGGATCGACGAGACGCGCCGGGCCGAGGCGACGGCCTGGGAGGAGGCCCACGCGCCGCTCGGCGAGCTCGGCGCCGCCCGCCCCGGACTGGCCGACTGGGCCGCCCGCGTGCGCGCGGAGGGCCTGGCCCGCCGTCTGGCCCGGACCCCACAGGCGGCCCGTCCACTCCTGGCGGACGCGGCGGCGGCCCTGCGGGCGCTGCCCGCCGACCCTCCGGTCTCGCTGGCGGCCTTCGCCGCCAGGACCCTCGGCAGCGCCCACGCCCTGGACGACGGCAGACCGCTCGCCACCCTCGTACTGTCCGGAACACGCGCGCTGACCGGCTTCGCCGACGGCTCCGGTGCCCGGTGGCGGCGCGAGGCATGGGCCTCGGCGGGACTGCTGAAGGACGAGCTGTCCTCCACCGTCCTCACCCTCAACCTGCGCGGCACTCCGGCACTGGACTGGTCGGCCGGTGCGGGCGAGCCCGTCGTCCTCACCCTGCGCCAACTGGCCCGCGACACCTCCTTCGTGCCGCAGGCGGCCTCCGGACGCGTCCACGTCTGCGAGAACCCGGCCGTGATCGCGGCGGCGGCCGACGCCCACGGCCCCGGCTGCCCGCCCATGGTCTGCCTCCAGGGCCGGCCCTCGGCCGCCGCCCTCACCCTGCTGAGCCGCCTGCACGCCCGGGGCGCCCGGCCGCTGTACCACGGCGACTTCGACTGGGGCGGGCTGCGTATCGCCGCCGCGCTGGCCCGCGCCGTTCCGTGGCGGCCCTGGCGCTACACGGGCGCCGACTACCGCGCCGCCGCCACCACCGTGTCCGGACTCCCGGCCCTGACGGGCACTCCCGCGGAGTCCCCCTGGGACCCGGACCTGTCCGGCGCCCTCGCCGAACTCGGCGTGCGCGTCGAGGAGGAGACGGTCCTCGACGACCTGCTCTCCGACCTCGCGGGCCCCGCACCGGCTCCCTGACGCCCGCGGCCGGCGGGGAAGCGGCCCCCTCGCGGGGAAGCGACTCCCGTGTCGAGACCCGCCCGGCACGAGGGGCCGGGCGGCGCGCCGGAGGCGAGGGACACGCCGAGCGGGGAACGCTCTTGACAATCGTTTTCATATGATGGGATGTTGTGTCCCTCGAAGGCGGGCCCGACGCCTCTTCGTCCAGACATCCGGATGGCCGAGAGAGGGCTTCGGCGTTCCCGCCCGGGGGTGTGATCCGTGTGGCGGCCGACGGGCGCTGCCGAGCCGTCGAGCGGCCGTGCGGCGCCGTGGCGGTCCGCCCCGGGCTGCCCGCCCCGGCATGCGTCCGGTGGGCGAGGGGCGTCGGGCGGCACATCCCGGACGAGTCCCGTTTCCCGTGTTCGAAAGGCCGGTCACATGTCCCCGCCCGCGACCTCCACGCCGTCGGCGAGCGTCGACGGCGCCGGGGGGGGGGGGGGG
>NZ_JAJFAU010000038.1:0-27824 GCF_022614595.1 Streptomyces sp. CNQ085 | reverse complement strand
CGTCGGTCGACGCGAAGCAGCCCGAGCCTCCGGCGGGGCCGGCCGGCCGGCTCGGCTCCCGTACGGGCGTGGCGCTGACGTGCGTCTCCCTGTCGCTCCTTCTCGCCGTGTCCGTCCTCCTGGCCATCGGGACGGGTTCCGCCGTGGTCACGCCGGGTGACACCGCCCGGTACCTGTGGGCCGCGCTCAGCGGTGGCAGCATCGCCGCGGACGAGGTGACCACGTATCAGATCATCTGGCAGATCCGTACCCCGCGCGTGCTGCTGGCGGCGCTGGTGGGAGCGGGGCTGAGCGCCGTCGGCGTGGCCATTCAGGCCATGGTGCGCAACGCCCTGGCCGACCCCTTCGTCCTGGGCGTCTCCTCGGGCGCTTCCGTGGGCGCGGTCGCCGTCACGGTCACGGGCGGGCTGGCGGCGCTGGGCGTCTACGCGATGTCCGCCGGAGCCTTCGCGGGCGCTCTGGTGGCCTCCCTGCTGGTGTACGCCGCGTCGTCCGGCGGCGGCGGTCTGTCCCCGCTGCGCCTCGTCCTGACGGGAGTGGCCATGTCGCTCGGGTTCCAGGCCGTGATGAGCGTGATCATCTACCTGGTTCCCAGCAGCGAGGCCACCGGTATGGTCCTGTACTGGACGATGGGCAGCTTCGGGGCGGCGACCTGGGGGGCGCTTCCGGCGGTCACGGGGGCCGTGCTGTTCGGCGTGCTCCTGCTGTACCGGCGCAGCCGCGTGCTGGACGTCATGGCCCTCGGCGACGAGACCGCCGCGAGCCTCGGCGTCGATCCGGACCGGCACCGCAGGTACCTTCTCGTGATCGTGTCGCTCGTCACCGGTGCGATGGTCGCCACCAGCGGTGCCATCGGCTTCGTCGGGCTGGTCATGCCCCACCTGGTCCGCATGGCGGCCGGCTCCACCCACACCCGGGTCCTGGCCGTCGCCCCCCTGGCCGGCGCGGTCTTCATGGTCTGGGTCGACCTGGTCTCCCGGACCCTGGTGGCCCCGCGTGAACTCCCCCTGGGAGTCATCACCGCCCTCGTCGGAGTCCCGGTGTTCATCGTCCTGATGCGCCGTAGGGCCTACATGTTCGGAGGACGCTGAGATGGATCTCGAACTCGACGGGCTCTCGGTGGTGACGGACGGCAGGGCCCTGGTGCGGGACCTGTCCCTGGAGGCGGCGGACGGGCGGGTCACGGGCCTGGTCGGTCCCAACGGGAGCGGGAAGTCCACCGCGCTCAGGTGCGTGTACCGCGCGCTGCGGCCCAGCTCCGGCGCCGTGCGGGTGGGCGGCGAGGACCTGTCCCGCCTGACGATGCGACGCAGCGCGCAGCTCATCGCGGCGCTGACCCAGGACGGGGCCGTGGAACTCGACTTCACCGTGGAGGAGGTCGTCGCACTCGGGCGCACCCCCCACATCCAGGGCAACCAGGCGCTCAGCCGCCGGGAGAGGGAGCTGTGCGAGCGGGCGATGGAGCGGATGGACGTCCTCCACCTCGCCCGGCGGGGCATCCTCACCCTGTCGGGCGGTGAGCGGCAGCGTGTCCTGGTCGCCCGTGCCCTCGTCCAGGAGCCCCGCGTCCTGGTCCTGGACGAGCCGACCAACCACCTCGACGTACGCCACCAGGTCGAACTGCTGTCCCTGCTGCGCGGCTCGGGACTCACCGTTCTGGTCGTTCTGCACGACCTCAATCTCGCCGCCGCCGCGTGCGACCGGCTCGCTGTCCTCTCCGGGGGACGCCTGGTGGCCGCCGGCACCCCTCACGACGTCCTGACCGCGGAACTGGTCCGCGACGTGTTCGGCGTCCGCGCCAGCGTCGTCGCGCACCCGCTGACCGGTGACCCGCAACTGCTGTACTCGCTGTCCCCCTCTCCACTGAACGGAAGTGCCACACCATGCCCGTAGCCCGCCCCTCGACCGCCGCGCGCAGGCGCGCCGCCCTCGGATCCGCCCTCACGGCCGCACTGCTGCTCAGCGGATGCGGCGCCGAGGTCGACGCGGACGCCAAGTCCGCGGAATCGGAGAAGGTCACCGTCAACAGGTGCGGTGAGCCGGTGGAGTACACGACCCCCGAGCGGGCCGTCGCCTACGAGGGCGGCAGCGCCGACAAGCTTTTCAGTCTCGGTCTGACCGACCACGTCCTGGGCTATGTGCTGCCGCCGGCGAACCCGCCCGTGACCGAGTCGCCGTGGGCGGCCGAGTACGCCAAGGTGAAGATGCTCAGCGACGACCTGCTCAACAAGGAACTCGTCGTCGACGCCAAGGCCGACTTCGTGGTGGCGGGCTGGAACTCGGGCTTCAGCGACCAGCGGGGCATCACCCCGGAGATCCTGGACAAGCTCGGCATCCAGAGCTTCATGCACACCGAGAGCTGCTTCAACTACCCCGGACACCCGGAAAGGGTCACCCCGTTCAAGGCCCTCTACAGCGACCTGGAGCGCCTGGGGAAGATCTTCGGTGTGGAGGACAAGGCGGCGGAGGTCGTGGCCGGTATGAAGAAGCGGGTGGAGGCCGTGGCCGCGAAGGCGCCCGAGGGCGACCGGGTGCCGGTCTTCCTCTACGACTCCGGCACGGACCAGCCGTTCACCGCCGGCAGCCAGGTCCCGCCCAACGACATCATCAAGGCGGCGGGCGGCAGGAACATCTTCGACGATCTGGACCAGCGGTGGACCCAGGTGAGCTGGGAGGCCGTCACGGAGGCCGAGCCCGAGGTCGTCATCATCCTCGACTACGGCGACCAGCCCGCCCAGGAGAAGATCGACTTCCTGAAGGAGTCGCCCCGCACCAGCAGGCTTCCCGCCGTCGAGAAGGACAACTTCTTCATCCTCGACTTCAACGAGGGGATCAGCGGACCGCGCAACATCGACGGCCTGGAGAGGTTCGCGGACTACCTGCGTTCCCTCGAGGGCTGACACGAGGACGCCGGGGGAGATCCACCGGCGGGTGACACCGGCCGTGTAAGCACGGGGCCGAGGCGCGCCCCCACAGGGAATGTCCCTGTGGGGGCGCGCCTCGCGGGCGACCGTTGTGTCGTCGCACACGGCGGGGCGGTCGGCCGGAACGGGGGCGAACGTGACGGCGGGCGGCGGGAGGACCGCGCCGTCCGCGGAGGGGCGGGCGTGTGCGGTGGAACGGGTGTGGGACGGGCGGAGGCCGCCCGTCCCGGGGTCGGGCGGGCGCGTCGGCACGGGCGTCGTGCGGAGGACGAGGCCGTGTGCACCGGTAGCCCCGGCCGCGGGCGGCCCCGGTTACCGCACGGCGGCGGTCGCGGGGGCGGGCGAACGGTTCCAGTCCATACGTGACCAGGGAAGAGCGAGGTCGTCCACCGTCGTCACGGTGCGGGGGGCGAGGTCCTCGACGCGCGGCGCCTCCCGGTGCCGGGCGAAAACCGAGTCCGCGTACCGGTGGCCGGTGTCCGCGGCGATGAACAGGACGGTCCCCCCCGGGGCGCGGTCCCTCTCCCAGCGGGCGGCCAGGTAGCCGGCCCCGGTGGACAGGCCGGCGAAGACCGCGTGCCGGCGCAGCAGGTCGATGCTGCCCGCGAGAGCGGCGTCGAAGGCGACCCAGTGGATGGTGTCGTACAGGGTGTGCGTGACGTTCGCGAAGGGGATGGAACTGCCGATCCCGGCGATGATGATCTCCGGATCGGCGACGTGCTCGCTGCTGAAGGTGACGCTGCCGAAGGGCTGGACACCGACGAGCCGGACACCGGGGGATCTCTCCCGCAGGTACCGGGCGAGAGCCCCGGTGGAGGCCCCCGACCCCACTCCGCCGACGACGGTGAGGCTGTCGGTGCCGGTCTCCCGTCCGACGCGTTCGGCCACGGCCCGGTAGCCGAGGTAGTGGATGTCGTCGTGGTACTGGCGCATCCAGTGGTAGTCGGGGTGCTCGCGCAGGATCTCCTGGATGCGCTCCACCCTGCGCTTCTGGTCGAGCTTCAGGTCGTCGCTCGGACCCATCTGCTCCAGGTGGGCTCCCAGTACGGCGAGTTGGGTGCGCAGCACGTGGTCGACGGTCGTGGAGCCGACGATGTGACAGCGCATGCCGTAGCGGTGGCAGGCGAGGGCCAGGGCGTAGGCGTAGATGCCGCTGGAGCTGTCCAGGAGGGTGTCGCCGCGCCGTACGACGCCGGTTTCGAGCAGGTGCCGTACCGCCGCCAGCGCGGAGACGACCTTCATGGTCTCAAAACGCAGACAGACGAGTCCGTCGTCCAGACGTATCAGGTCCGGTCGGCCTACCGCTTCCGCTATGTGCTCGTCCATTCATGAACTCCTCGCTGGTGGTGAAGGTCGTGAAGGTACGGGTGACCGGGATACCGCCGTCCTCGAGCGCCTGCGCGCAGCGCCGCAGCCGGCGCTCCAGGCCGGGGGAGGCGGGGTCGAAGAGCACTCCGGCCACATTGCCGCTGTGGGCGATCTGCAGGCCCACGGCCCCGACGTGTTCGGTGATCTCCAGGAGGGCGCCGAACTCCTGGTGCCGGAGGATGTGCTGGGCGCGTCGGGCGCTGGCGGTGGCGACCCGGCCCAGGAGCGCGGGGTCCGCCTCGCCGACCGCCCGCCGCAGCAGGGACCGCAGACGTTCGTAGGCGCGCAGGTCCTCGTCGCCGTACGTCTGCGCCGGGAGGGAGAGGGTGTCCACCGGTCTGCCGCCGCCCAGGGCGCAGCCCACGACGACCACGGGAGGCAGCGCGTCGCCGAGCACCTCCAGCACGCGTCCCTCCCGCTGGGCGAACAGCAGTGGCCGGCCGTCGAGCATCAGTGGGTCGGACGCCTGCTCGGCCCGCACCGAAAGACGCGCGATCGCCTCGGGCGGCAGCCGCAGACCGAAGGAGTCCGCGACCGCGCGTACGGCGGCGGTGACGTCGCTGCTGGAGGAACCCATTCCCAGGCCCACGGGAATGTCGCCGCTCAGACGCAGCTGCCCGCCGCACACCGGTTCCCGCAGTAGTGCGGCGCACTCCCGTACGGCGAGGACCGCCGCGCGCAGGGCCTTGGTGCGGTCGTCCGGGGTCACCGAGATGTCCTCGGGCGCGGTACCCGGGCGGCGGGTGAACTCCGCTCGCGTACCCAGGCCGGCCATGGGCAGGGTGACCAGGCCGGAGCAGTGCCGCCCGCGGGAGTCGAGGAAGACGCCTTGCAGTATCTCGCCGTGGTGGCAGGAGGCGTGTCCGGTACCGGTACCAGCGGTACCGGTACCGGACACGGCCCGTGTGGCGGCCACCGTCACGAGCCGCTCTTCGCCCGGTAGCGGTACAGGGCGGTGGGGTCGGCGCTGAACTGTGAGAAGGGGAAGGGCTCCGCGGACAGCGCGGTCACCCCGGTCCCCAGGAAGGCCCGTGCCACCGCGCTGCCGGTCTGGGCGTAGACGACGAGCGGCACCCCCCGGTCGCGGCAGCGCGCCAGAATCGTGTCGAAGGTCCCGTTGCTGAGCGTCATGCCGGTGGCGACCACGGCGTCGGCGGCGGCGAGCACCTCCTCCATGTCATCGGTCACCGGATCGCCCCACTGCGTCGTGCGCAGGTTGAGGTCGCACGGCAGCGGATCGCCGCCGCGTTCGCGGATCGCCGCGATCAGGGGGTTGACGACGCCGATCAGCGCGACCTTGGCGCCGTCCTCGATGTCCAGCAGTCCGGCGATGGCCGCGTCCCGGGCACGGGCCCGCACCTCGGGGGCGCCGGCCGGCAGCGTCACCGGTTCGGCGTGTGCCGCCTGCCGGTGGGGCCGGGCCTCGGCGAGGTACGCGTCGAGGGCGGCTATGCGCAGCGGGCGGTGCGCATCGCGCAGCAGCGCGTCCAGCGGGCTGCCCGACGCGTCCCGGCAGACCGAGGAGTCGATCTCCCCGGCCTCGAAGGCGCAGGCGCCGAAGGAGCTTCCCAGGCGCACCAGGACGTACTGGTTGAGGTAGGTGGTGTCACCTCCGGCGAGCCGGGTCCCGTGGTGGATCCAGAAGACACTCGTGGCCGTCAGTTCCGAGGGACGGGGCCCCAGCTCGCCCGCCAGAACGGAGGTCAGCAGTTCGTCGACGGTGCCGGGACGGGGGGTGGACGGCCGCGTGCTCATGCCCGGCCCCCGCGGGTCAGCCGGAAAAGGAAGGTGAGGACGCCGTCCTGCCAGTCGTGCAGGTGGTCGATCTCCGGAGTGAACCCCTGGTCCAGCGCGTGCTGGATGATGGTGTGCAGGTCGGCGGTGTTGGAGACGATGACGAACACCTCCCCGCCGGGTGCCAGCAGATCCCTCTCGTTGATCTGCGTGAAGAACTTCGCCAGCAGGGGCGCGCCCACACAGACGTTGCGCACGATGTCGGGGTCGTCGCTGACGGTCTGGCTGACCGCGGGCGGGTTGAAGGTGACGACGTCCAGCTGGACTCCTTCGGGCAGACCACCGAACACGTCCCCCACCACGGGTATGAGGGCGGTTCCCTCGCGCCGGCCCACCAGACGCTCGTAGTGGCGGGCGGTGGCGGCCACGCTCTCGGGGTGGACGTCGATCGCGTAGATCTCCCGGGCCCCGCGTACCCCGGCGGCCACGGCCTCGACGCCGAGTCCGGCCCCCATGGCCCCGTACCGGCGGCCGCGCACCTCGATCCGGCCGTCCAGCAACCGTTCGTGGATCATCCGGCTGGTCCAGCCCGGCAGGAAGACACCCGGAGGCACCTCGAAGGTCCACCCGTTCCACTCGTAGTCGCGCGTGGTGTGCAGGTCGGCCTTGGGCTGGTTGAGCGCGACGATCTGCTCGGCGGACAGAGGGGGCGGCAGCTGCTTCAGCAGGTCGGGCCCGCTGGCTGTGGTGTCCACTGGGTCTCTCCTTCTCACATGAGGAAGTTGATTATAATGATAATCATATTCAATGATGATGCGTGAGTGACCATCAGTCAAAAGCCGGTGCCGGATATCAGACGGACCCGGGGAACGGACGGGAGGAGCCGCCGTCCGCGTGCCGCGTGACGCCGCGGTAGGCGACCGTGAGGTTGCCCAGGCCGTCGGGGCCGACCTCCGCGTCGACCCCGAAGACCCTCGCCAGGTGTTCCGGACTCAGGACGTCCTTGGGAGGCCCGGCAGCGGCCAGGCGCCCTTGGTGCATCAACAGCAACCGGTCACAGAAACGGGCGGCCAGCGACAGGTCGTGCAGGGCTATCACCACCGTCTGGTCGGTTCCCGCCAGCAGCTCCAGCAGAGCCAACTGGTGCTTCACGTCGAGATGGTTGGTCGGCTCGTCGAGCAGAAGACCGTAGGGCTGCTGGGCCAGGGCCCGAGCGAGGTGCGCGCGCTGCCGCTCCCCGCCGGACAGCGACTTCCACGACCGGGCGGCCAGGTCCGCGAGCCCGACCCGGGCGAGCGCGGCGGAGACGACGGCCCGGTCGGCGGCGCCCGGGCCTCGCCAGCGGTCCCGGAAGGGTGTGCGTCCCAGTCCCACCACGTCGGCCACCCGCAGTTCGCTGTCGGTGTCGGCGAGCTGCTCGACGAAGGCGACGTGCCGGGCGATCCGGAGCGAGGGCCAGCCCCGGATCGACTCCCCGTCGTAGCGGACGACACCCGACGAGGGGGCGCGCACCCCCGCCAGGCAGCGCAGCAGAGATGACTTCCCCGAGCCGTTGGGGCCGATCAGCCCGGCCGTCTCACCCGGTGCGATCTCCAGGCACACACCGTCGACGACGGTGGTGCCCGCCACCGACCAGCTCACCCCCTCCGCGGCGATCCTCACAGCTCACCCCGCCTGCGCAGGATCAGCAGGAACAGAGGGACGCCGAGCAGGGCGGTGAACACCCCGACCGGAACCTCCCGCGGCTCGAAGGCCGTACGGGCGAGCGCGTCGGTCCACACCAGGAAGACCGCGCCCGCCAGGGCCGAGAACGGCAGCAGCGCCCGGTGCGGCGGTCCGACGACGAACCGGACCCCGTGCGGCACGATCAGCCCGACGAAGCCGATCGCCCCCACCGAGGCGACCGCCGCCGCGGTCAGGACCGCCGTCGTCACCAGCAGCACGCGCCGCGTCGTCCGCACGTCGATGCCGAGCGAGGCGGCGGTGTCGGCCCCGAAGGAGAACCCGTCCAGGGCCGTCGAACGCGACCAGACCACGCCCAGGCCGACCGCTGTGACTGCCGCGCAGACGGCCACCGAGTCCCAGCGGGAGGGAGCCATCGAACCGAGCAGCCAGTGCGTGACGGCCCGTGTGGTCTCGGCGTCACCGGACGCCATCAGGATCAGCGAGGTCACCGCGGTGAACAGCTGTCCCACCACCACGCCCGTCAGAACGATCCTGACCGAGTGCATGCCACTGCGCCGCAGCAGGACCATCAGCAGGGCGAAGGACAGTACCGCCCCGGCGAAAGCTCCGCCGGCCACTCCCAGCACACCGGCGCCGACCCCGAGGACGATCACCGTCACGGCACCGGTCGAAGCCCCCGAGGACACGCCCAGCAGATACGGCTCGGCCAGCGCGTTGCGCGTCAGCGCCTGCAGCACGGCGCCGCACACCGCCAGTGAGGCCCCGACCAGAGCGGCCATCAGGACACGGGGTACGCGCAGGTCCCACACGAGCGAGTCGACCAGGGGAGGCAGCGGCTCGACACCCAGGCCCAGACGGGAGCCCACCACCGCCACCAGGTCGGTGTAGCCCACCTCGGCGGTGCCTATCCGCACCGAGGCGGCCACCGACGCCACCAGCACCGCCACACCGCCGAGGAACGCCATCACCCGGGGAAGCGCCGGCGTACCGTGCCCGCGGCCCGGCACGCCGGCGGAAACCACCCGCGCCACCGGGCGCGCGGAGGGGTGCAGCAGGTCCACCGGGTCCGGCCGGGCGGCCGGTCTAGCCGACATGGCCCAGTTCCCTCATGCCCTCGACCAGCAGCCGCAGGGTGTTCACGGTACGCACCGAGGGGTCCATCTCGATACCGGGCACCTCGATGAGGTGGTCCTCACGCACCGCGGTCAGTTTCGACACCACCGGGTCCTCGCGCATCATCGCGCGCTTCTCGTCGGCGCTGTCGCCCGGCGCGCCGCGTTCGGACAGGTCGCCGACGACTATGACGTCGGGATCGCGGTCGGCGATCGCCTCCCAGGAGACCTCCGGCCAGTCCTCGTCGATGTCGTCGAAGGCGTTCCTCGCGCCCACGAGCCTGCTCATCTCGCTGGGCATGCCGCCCCGGCCGGCCACGTAGGGCACGCCGTTGTAGACGGAGTACAGCCACACGACCGTGGGTCCCTCCGCGGCGTCGCCTCCGGCCGCGGCGGCCTCCGCCTCCGCGACCGCGGCACGCTGCCGCTCGGAGAGCTCCGCGGCGCGGTCCTCGACGCCGAAGATCCTGCCCAGGTTCTCGTAGTCCTCCAGCAGCAGATCGAAGACCGTCGTGTCCGGACCGGCCCGCTCCGGACAGTCCACCGCGCTGACGTACGAGGGAAGGCCGACCGCCTCCAGCTCCTCGCGTGTGCCGACCCGGTCCCTGGAGTACAGGTCGCTGAAGGAGGACACCACCACGTCCGGTGCGGCCGCGCGCAACTGCTCACCCGTCAGGACGTCGGGACTGAGCACCGGGACCTTCTCGTAGGCGTCCCGGTACTCGCGCGCGACCTCCGTCTTCGCATAGGAGGTGCCGGCCATACGGTCCGCGAGCCCGAGCTCCAGCAGGGTCTCGGTGGAGGACTGGTCGAGGGTGACGGCCCGTTCCGGCGGCTCGGCGAAGGAGAGTTCCCGGCCGCAACTGGTGACAACCGTCCGCTCCCCGGCCTCGTTCCGCGCGGACGATTCGCCTCCCGCGGCCGAACAGCCGACGGCGAGGACGAGGGTGAGGGCGGCCCCCGAGCGGACGAGCTGACGCATGAATCCTCCGGTGTAGGACGTGCGGGCGCCGATGTGGATCATGTGAGCGCGATTGGCCGACGGGTAGCCTACCGGTAATCATTTTCATTAGGGTAGTACTGGAGCGGCGCCAGTTCGCGCGCTCTTCCTTCGGGCTGCCCGCCGACCACGCGGCAGCCCCGGCAACGGCATGAACGAGCTTCACAGAAGCCCGCGACAAGCCCGCGACAAGCCCGCATTCACAATGACAGGAGCAGCACACCGTGGCGACCTCGTCCGCACAGGCGACCTCCCAGACCGGTCCGCCGCCCCGTAAGAGCGTCCTGCTCGACACCGGGTTCCTGAGACTGTGGGCCGGTACCACGGCATCAGGTCTGGCCACCTGGGCTCTGCCGTTCGTGCTCGGGCTCGCGGTACTCGACCGGTCGCTCACCCCCGCGGGCCTCGGACTGGTCCTGGCCGCCCGAACGGCGGGATTCCTCGCCGCGGTCCCGGTCAGCGGTGTCCTGGCCGACCGGTACTCCCGCCGGGGGGTCGTGCTGTGGGCCGGGCTCGCCGCGGCCGTGGCGGCGCCACTGATGGCCGCCGGGCTGGGACGCTCGCTTCCGCTGATGGCCGCGGCGGCCGCGCTGGCCGGGGCGGGGCAGGGGGCCTGCCGGCCGGCCTTCCAGGCGCTGACCGCCGAGGTCGTCGACATCGAGCGCAGACAGCAGGCCAACGCCGCCATGACACTGGCGGTCCGCGGGACCACCCTGGTCGGCCCCGCGCTGACCGCCCTGCTCGCGCTCCTCCTCGACATCTGGGCGCTGCTGCTGGGAATCGGCCTGCTCTGGCTGGTCGCGGCCCTCGTCCCCCGGCCCGGCGTCGGCGCCCCTGTCCCCACGGGCTCGCGCGTCTCCTTCTTCGGCGAGTTCGCCGACGGGATGCGCGAGGCGCGCAGGCACCCCTGGTTCGTGGCCGGCCTCGCGGCCCTGACCGCCGTCATCGCCACCGGCTACTCCGCCACCGGCGTCGCGCTCCCCCTGGTCAGCCGCGACCGGTACGGGACCGAGTTCGTGCTCGCCGCGGCGATGACCGCCTACACCGTGGGCGCTCTGGCCGGGGCCGTACTCATCGCCCGCTGGCGCTCGAGCTCCCCGGGCTGGACCGCCCTGGCGGGTCTGGCCGCATACGGCTTCGCCCCGCTGAGCCTGACGCTGCCGGTGCACCCCGCCGTCGTGATCGCCGCCTACGCCGTCGCGGGAGTCGGGATCGAGCTGTTCAACGTGCCGTGGTTCACAGCGATCCAGCGCGAGGTCGAACCGGAGAAACTCGCCCGGGTCTCCTCACTGGACTTCCTGCTCTCCTACGGTCTCGCCCCGGTCGGCCTGGCCCTCATAGCCCCGGCCATCGACGCCTTCGGCCCCCGGCCGGTACTCGCCGTCTGCGCCCTGGTCTGCTTCCTCGCGCCGGCCGCGGCAGCGGCGGCACCCACAGCCCGCCACTTCTCCCGGAGCCGAAGCGATCTGCGAACCTGAGGGCATGACCGACCGCATCCCGACACGCCAACCGGCACCCGCACAGGAGCCGGGCTCCCGGAGCCCCGGTCTCCTTCCCTCCCGGGTCGGCATCGAACACGCGGACCGGGCCCGCGAACTGCTCGCAGAACACGGCGCGGTCGTCCTCACCGGCTCCCGGGCCACCGCCGACGCCCTCGTCATGGCGGCCGCCCTCATGCTCGGCGGCCGCCTGCGCGAACTCTTCCCCCACCGGCTGCGCACCTCCGGCGACTCGTCGGGGCCCGTCCACCTGCACGCCGACAGTTTCGACCTGCAGGTCGACACCGGAGGCGTCCGCCACCGGCGCCGTGATCCCGACGAGGACTACGTCCTGGTGCAGTGCCTGCGTTCCGCACCGGCCGGAGGAGACTCGTTCGCCGTCGACGCCTACCGCTTCGTGGACGGGCTCCAGGCCGCCGACCCCTCACTGTGGGAGTTCCTCACCGGTGCCGACGTCGATCTCTACGGGGCATGGGCCGGACTGCGCGGCCTGCCCTCCACCCCACGGGTCGGCCGCCACGTCGAGTACACCCGCACCGGCAGACGTATCGTCCGCCGTACCGACGGGGCCGCCCCACTGCACCGGGATCCCGACACCGACCACGTACGCGCCATGCTCAACCGCTTCGAGGACGCCGTGCACGCACTGGAATCGGCACTTCCGCGGTTCCGGCTCGACGAGGGGGACATCCTCGTCCTGGACAACTACCGCTGCTGGCACGGCCGTGACGCCCACGAGGGCGACCGCAGCGTCCGCATCCTCACCCTGCGCAGTGCCGACGCCCGCTGAACTCCCCGGCCCCACGGGCCGGGACGGCCCGGGACACCACTGGCGCCGGGGTTCGGGCCGGCCGGGACACCGTGACGCGGGGGGCTGAAGTTCCCCCCGGTGTCCGGACAGCGGGTGGTTACGCCGCGGGGGTGAGGTCTCGCTGGAGCAAGGTCCTCGTTTCGGGCGGGGTGACGTACCCGTACCCGGGGTGCTTGCGAAGTCGGGTGCGGTTGTACTCGGCTTCGGTCCAGCGGAAGGTGTCGGCCCTGGCGGCCTCGCGGGTCTCCCGTTGCCGGGTCGTCATGAACATTCCTTCTGTACGGTTCGACGGGCACGCGGCGATGCGCCGTACCCGGTCGGGGACAGCGGAGGGCCGGGGCGCCGGAGGTGCCGAATGTGTTGGACACCCCGATCCGGGCGTTGCTATGTTGAGAGGCATGTCGAGTCCTGAGGCGGAAAGAAGCGGGCCACCGGTGATCCGGTGGCTGATCGCGTAAGCCTCTGACGGCCCTGCTTCCTCCGGCCCCGTCGCCGGGCAGTACGTCGCACATCCGCCACGGATCAACCGCATCGCGGGATCACGTCCGGAGCTCTCTCCGGGACGTCTCCCACGCGACTGCATGACCTTCCGTCCATGCGTCGCGTTTCCCCTTTCTGCGATGTAGTTGGAGCTTCTTCATGCCATTCGCCATCTACGTTCTCGGGCTGGCCGTATTCGCCCAGGGAACGTCGGAGTTCATGCTGTCCGGGCTGGTGGAGGACATGGCCGCCGACTTGGGCGTCTCCCTCCCGGCCGTCGGCTCGCTCACCTCGGCCTTCGCCGTCGGCATGATCGTCGGTGCACCGCTGGTCGCGATGCTGAGCCTGCGATGGCCGCGCCGCCGGGCGCTGCTCGCCTTCCTCGTCACCTTCCTCCTGGCCCACGTCGTGGGCGCCCTCACCCACAGTTTCGAGGTCCTCTTCGTCACTCGGGTGATCGCCGCACTGGCCAACGCGGGCTTCCTCGCCGTCGGCCTCGCGACCGCGGCGAGCATGGCAGGGCCCCAGGCCAAGGGCCGGGCGACCTCGGTGCTCCTGAGCGGGGTCACCCTCGCCCTGATCGCGGGTGTCCCCCTCGGCGCCGTACTGGGCGAGATCTGGGGCTGGCGCTCGACCTTCTGGGGTGTCGCGATCGTCTGCACCCCTGCGGTCCTCGCGGTGCTGCGGTCCGTGCCGGCGACGCCCGTCGACCCTGCGGCCCCCAGCGTCCGCCACGAGCTGCGGGCGTTCCGCACGCCCCGGGTGATCACGACGCTCATGCTCGGGGCGCTGATCAACGGGGCGACGTTCTGCTCGTTCACGTACCTCGCGCCCGTCATCACCAATGTGGCGGATCTGGGCTCCGGGTGGGTGCCTGCCACGCTGGCGGTGTTCGGCATCGGGTCCTTCGTCGGGGTCAACGTGGGCGGCCGGCTGGCGGACAGCCGTCCCGGCCAGGTGCTGGCGGTCGGTGGTGCGGCGCTGCTGGCGGGCTGGCTGCTCTTCGCCCTCATGGCCGCGAACCCGGCCGTGGCGCTGATCCTCGCCTTCGTCCAGGGGGCGCTCTCGTTCGGCGTGGGCTCCACGCTGATCGCGCAAGCCCTCTACACGGCATCGGACGCCCCCACGCTGGCCGGCGGCTTCGCCACCGCCGCGATGAACGTCGGCGCTGCTGCCGGACCCGCCCTGGGCGGCCTCGTCCTGGGCGCCGACCTCGGCTACCGCTCGCCGCCGGTGGTGAGTGCCGTGCTCGTCGCCGCTGCTCTGGTCCTGGCGGGCGCGGCCCGGGCCACCGGCATCACCGGCGGCAAGAGCGACAACAGCGCCACGGAGAACCGTCCGACCGAGCGCCCGGTGCAGGCCGGTTCCTGACCGCCGCTCTCCGTGCCCGGTGGCCCGTCCTCCTCGTGGGGACCGGCCACCGGCCGTATGCGCACCGCGCGCCGGCGGAGCTCAAGCGGGTAACGGGAGGGTCGTGCTATGACTCAATCCATTCACGGAATTGAGTCTCTACCTGACCCGGGGCGGTTCAAGCCGGCAGACCTCCAGAAGCGCATCGAAGGGCCGCAGGACCTTCCCCGGGTCGAGGCGTGACCTCGGCCCCGGTATCGAGACCGGTCTACCGGCGCGAGGGCTCCGTGGCCCGGCCCGGGAGGCCGGTCTCGTGCTTGCGGGGTCGTTGCACACATGTTGCACAGCCGCCCGTGGGGAGCCGGTTCCGGTCGGTGTCAGTCGGACAGCAGGACCTGCCGGGGCTGGGGCACCCGCCTGGCCCGGAAGGCCGAAGGGGCCCGCCTGACCTGCAAGAGTGTGGCCCAGCCGAGGCTGGGCCGGTGGCGCCCCCGGCAGGACTCGAACCTGCGGCCAAGCGCTTAGAAGGTGTACGGCACTGAGCGCTGTACTAACCTGCGGTTTTCCCTGGTCGCGCTCCGCCGGATTAATGCAAGGCGCTTGGTGCATTCCTGATCTTGGTTCGGGGAGATTGGCCGGGACGCTGCGGCCTCTCTCAGCATGGCACCGCCCCCGGCCTTCCCCGGCCGGGGGCGGCTCAGGCCTGGCTCCGTCATCTGGGCGGAGCGGCGCGCCTCGCGACGGATGCGCCTGCCAGACCTACTGCTGGGGGGTGACTCGGTGTTGTTACCCCATCTACAGCCTGTCTAACACGCAATCGCCTACTTGAATATGCAGACACCCACTCGTGATCAAGCAAGCGTGAACGGGTGCCACGGATCGACCCGCCGCCCGACTGGGTGCTCCAGCGCCGCCGGGTCATCGGAGACCGCATCCGTGCCGCCCGCCGCGACCGCGGCATGAGCCAGGAGCGCCTCGCCGAGCTGGCCGGCATGGACCGGCAGGCGGTCGGGAAGCTGGAGCTGGGCTACACCAGCCCTCTGCTGGACACGCTGCTGCGGATCGCTGACGTCCTCGATGTGGAGCTGTCCGACCTCGTGCGCCGGAAGGAGTAGGGCCCGCCCCCGGCATGCGCCGTCCGCCCTGGTGGGCGTCCCGGGGGCGGGAGTCTCATGTGCCGCTCGGCCTCTCCGGGCCGATCCTCGGCAGGTAGTGCGCGCTCGTGCCGACCCGCACCACGCCCTCGCCTCGGCAGGCGGGGCACCAGCGCACCGGCATCCCCGGCGGGGGCCGGTCGGGGTCGTCCACCGTCACCAGGTCGCTGCTGGCCTCGCCGCAGCGGCAGCACAGGTCGCTCACCGCGCGGCCTCCCTCTCGGCTCGGCGCACTGCGGCGGTCCGGCGGATGAGCTCTTTCGCGTCGGTCGCGGCCGCGCAGTCCGTCCCGGCCAGGCACTCGTCGCAGGCGAGTCGGTGCTCGGCGAGGCCTGCGCGGGCGCATCCGTCGCAGATCACGACCGTGTGCGACGGTCCGCTGGTCTTGTCGATGGTGGCGAGGGGGATGGGCTGGTGGGTGTGCTGGCGGCAGGCGAAGCAGCGCGGCAGCATGCGCGGTGGGGTCGGGTGTGGGGTGTGGTGGGTAGCCTGGCTCACGTCGTCCTGCTCCCTCAGGTCGGCCATGCCCCCGGACCGGTCCCACGGTCGCGGGGGTGATTCGTGACACACGGTACCGGAACCACGTCCCTCCGCGTATCTCTACGTACCACCGCGCTGCACCGCGCAGCGCCGCGTCGCCGAGAGGCGGGACGGGCTGGTGCGCGTGACCATGCGGTCATGGACGACGACCCTGACGAGATCGAGCTCCCGCCGTACGAGTACGTGCGGATCGCTGACGAGATCACAGCCGATATCGAGGCGGGGCGGCTGCCGCTTGGCGCGCGGCTGCCGGGTGAGGTGGAGCTCGCGGAGATCCACCGGGTGAGCGTGAGCACCTCGCGCAGGGTACGGCGAGAGCTGATCCGGCGGGGGTTGGTGGCGGTGCGGCGGTCGGCGGGGACGTTCGTGGTGCGGCGCCGCCGAACGGACGACCCCCAGGCATGACGAAGCCCCCACCGGCTGGTGGGGGCTTTCGTATCCCCGCGAGTGCGGGGCCGATCTGTCCCGTAAGACGCAGAAACGGGCCATCCCCGCAGTGCGGGGCCTGGTGGCTACTGTAGCGGCTCCTCGTCCGGGCATGTGGCTGTGCGGAAGGCCCGGCGCTCACGTCCTCCCCGCCGACGCGGGGGTGCTCTGGCATGACGAAAGCGCCCCCGCCCTCCCCGCACAGGGGAGGACGGGGGCGCTTCATCGGGCGGTCATCTCGTACACAGTCAGCAGCAGCGCCACCACACCCACCAGCGCCGCCAGACTGGGGAGCGGCCACCGGCCACGCTCTAGCGACCGCAGCCGCGTCTCGTGGTCCGTCAGCATCTCCGCCGTGTCCTGATCCCGCTGCGCCAGCTGGTCCAGCTTCGCGTCGATGCGGTTCAGCGCGTCGTGCAGCGCTCTGATCTCCTGATACATCTGAGCCGGGCTGATGTACACCCCGGGGTCTGCCGGGCCCGTCACGGGCGGCCAGCCGCTCCAGCCGGGTCCGCGTGCGCCGGCAGCGTCGACGCCGTACCGGGCCTGCCGAGCCGCCCCGCGACCCAGCCCTTCGCCGCAGCTATGCCGAGGCCGATCGGTGCCGCCCACCACACCGAGATCCCGGCGAGGTCCGCGGCGAGGATACCGAGGGCGGCCTGGACGCCGGTCCACCCGGCGCGCTCCAGCATGTCGAAGATGAGCTTCTGCTGCATGAGGGTTCCTCCAGTCAGGTCTGGTCAGTGAGGGCGTCGCCGAGGCGGTCCAGCGCGGCCTGCGCCCCGGCCTCGGCCGCCGCGCGGATCTCGGCCGCGTCCAGGCCCCCGCCCGCGGCGAGCTGCACCACGACCTCGGTGAGCGCCCCGAGGCTGGCCTGCATCTCCTTGATGCGGCCGCGGTTCTCCCGCGTCACCTCGCCGAGGTGGTTGAGGATCGACTCCGGCTTCCACTCCGGGTTCGTCTCCGAGCCCCAGGAGACGCCGACGATCCCGTCGGTCTCCCACACCGCCCGCGCGATGCGCTTCGCGTCGGTGTCGCTGATAGCCATGCTGCTCTCCTCACTGGGGCGCGGTGCGCCCTTCTTCACCCAGGCGTACAGCACGTCACCCGGGCAGGCGGTCGCGTAGCCGTCGCGGTGCCCACCGATCCAGGTCCCGGCCGGGCCGTGCTCGCGGCAGTGCTCGATGGCGTCACGGGCGCCGTGCAGCTGCGCGACGGTCGGCCGCGTCAGCCCAGAGGAGCCGACCAAGACGAGCACCGCGTAGTCCTGTTCGTTCAGGCTGGTGTTGCCATTCGCGCTGTTGCGGCGCTTGAGGCCGCGGCCCTCGTACACGTAGCCGTGCGTGCACACCACGAACGAATAGCCGATATCGCTCCACCCGCTGCGGTCCATGTGCTGGGCCTGGATGGTCCGCACGTAGTCGTCGCACCGCTCATGCGGCCGGTCCGAGTACGGGGTGCCGAGATAGTGGACCTTCACGCCCCGGCGAGCACGGCTGTAGGTGATACCGCCGTACGGCTGCCGATACGGCCGCGCACCCCACTGGGCACGGGTAACAAGTCTCATGTGACGGCCTTTCAGGTGGCGGTCTCATAACTGAAGTTCACGCGCACGGTGTTGCCGCTGCCCCACGACCATGGGGACAGGGAGTCCACCAGGCCCCAGTTCGGGCCGGTCACCGCGGTGGCATCGACCCGGCCGGTGGACGTCTCCAGCCCGAAACTGGTGGTGTCCAGGAGCCGGACGCGGACGCCCATGCGGGTGCCGATGGAGGACTGGGCGATCTCGCCGTCCCCGGCGTGCAGCGTCGTGCCCGCCGCCGTCACAGGCAGGGAGAACGTCCAGTTGTCCCCGGTCGATCCGCCGCCGAACGAGGTCGTGGAGCCGAACGAGATCAATACCCGGCCGATGCAGAGCTTCCCGGCCTGCATGTATGAGCAGTCCAGGACCGCGTTCCCGTACAGCGGCGTGGACGCGCCGGTGGTGGTGGTCCAGGTCGGCGTCCACGTCTGCCACACCCCCGGTGTGATCGCTCGCAGCCTCTCAGCGGTGATCGTCATACCGGCCTGCCAGTCCACATACGTCACAGGTCCTCCTCAGATGCCAGCGATAGCGGGCTGCGCGAGGCGCACATCCGCACCCGCCTCATGGGGCTTGATGACTCCGTTTACAGAGCGAATCACTGTGAACTTCTGCGCGGTCAAGTCCGTGACCCCGGAGATCACGTACAGGCGGGCGTGGTTGTCGTCGGCATCCCCCTCCGGGAACACCACGGTCTCCGCCCCGCCCGTCGCGCGCCGGGCCCAGGCCCCGAGCGCCGGAGCGCTCCCGCCGTTGGACCCGGTAGTGGCCAGCACCGTCCACCCCTCACCGTCCGGCCCAGGGGCCGTCGTGTCGTTGTCGTAGCCGTGCAGCGCCAGCAGCCACCAGCCCGCCTCCGTCGACGCTGAGGTGGTCAGCTCCACCGGACCCGGCGCGTGGCCGGTGAGCGGATCGGACGCCACCCCGTCCAGATACTCGACCACCACCGGCGCCCCGGTCACCACCACCGACACGGCAGCCCACGGCGCGGACGTCGACCGGGTGGCGGTGCGGGTGCCCGTCGCCCCCGCCCCCGCCAGCACCTCGGTCGCATCCGCCAGCACCGACCACACCCCCGTAGTCTGCGCCCGGCCGGTCATCGCGCCGGGCACCGCCCACGCCTCCAGCCCATCCCACGGGATCCACGCGCACACCAGCAGATCCGCCGCCCCGGGCGCGTCCACGCTCGGTGCGACCGCGCTGGTCGCCGACACGGTGTCCGAGTCGGCCGCGGCCGGCATCGGCGCCTCGGCGGCCTCCGTCGCCGCGGTGGCGGTGACGACCTCCCCGCCCACCCGCAGATCGAACGGAAACTCACCCGGATCCACCACCCACGGCGGGCCGCTGGTGGTGGTCACATACAGCGTGGTCTCCGCCTCCCCGGCCGCGTCCACCAGCTCCGACCCGGCCGTGTCCGCTTTCCCCAGGACCGCGTCACCGACGACGGCCATCCGCCACGGCGAGGCCGGAGTGCACACCAGCGCGATCTCCCACCGGGCCGCGCCCAGGATCTCGCGGTAGCCCTGCACCATCAGGTCCACGTCCCCGGAGGCCAGGTCCCCCGGCGGCAGGTGGTCGGGCAGGCCGGTGAGGCGGACGACGTCGCCGGAGTCCACGGCCAGCAGCGCGTCGATGTACGGCTGCATGCGGGGGTTGGCGAGGTTCACGCCGACCTCGGGGTAGCGCAGCTCGTCCACGGTGGCCAGCCGAAGCCTCCATCCGGCCTGCAAGGGCAGGGCGTTGTCGTAGGCGAGGTTGACGGTCTCCTGGTGGGTGTAGCGGCCGATGCCGTCCGGCGGCGGCAGGACCGACATCGGCCCCTCGGCGAGGACCATCCGCGCCTCCGACCCGCCGCGCCTCTTCACCGTGAGGTCGTTGTGGACGCCCTGGTCGTCCTCCACCGGCTGGAGCGCAGCAATCAGCCCAGCCGAGTAGTCCAGCGTCACCGCAGGGTCCTGGTTGACCAGGGTGTCGCGGGTGCGCATCGCCAGCCCGATGGTGTCGCGCTGCTCGGTGAGCACCCCCATGTGAGAGGCGATGGCCTCCTGCACCAGGGCTGTCCAGGTGTCGATCGGCTGCGCCCCGATCAGGGTGGTGGATGCGCCGATGACGTCGAGGGCGATGGCCTCCTCGGCGGCCAGGCGCTGCACGTAGGTCTGCACGTACTGGTACGGCATGCCGGCCATCACCGAGTAGCCGTAGTAGGTGTAGCCGGTGTCGGTGTACACGCCCCAGGTCGACAGGTGCCCGAGCGCCATCCCCTTGAGGGCGGCGTCGATGCGGGTGTCGATGCGGGAGACCCTCCCCGCCGTCCCGGCGAAGGCGTCAGTGACACCCCAGGTGGCGTTGTTGACCGTGACCCAGGTCATCTCCCACCGCACGTCCGTGCCGTCCTGCCAGGCGCGCACGCGCAGCCGCAGCCACTGGTCGGTGATGGACACCCCGGCCGTGTCGGTGTTCACGTTCCACACCACGAGGTCGGTGCCGTCGCTGTCGGTGACCCGCAGCCGGAGCCGGTTGGTGCCGGAGATGTCGCCGATGGTGACTCGCCACCGGTACCCGCCGGTGGTGGTGAAGGCGAGCATCTCGCTCTCGGCCGCAGGGAAGGAGTCGGCGGGCAGGCGGAACATCAGGCTCACGGACCAGGAGCCGGTGTCCACTCCGGGGATGGGGTCGGAGATCAGCCGGGCCGCACCGGCCACGGTGGGCAGCGGCCCCGACCCGGTCAGGGACGATTCCTGCGCGAAGTCCAGCCCCGACACCCGCAGGACGCCGGTGTTGTCGACCGCGGACGCCACCGACGCGTCGCCGCGTGACCCTTCCTCCATCGGCCAGTACGCCTGCGGCCACTGAGTGGGGATGTGGCGGCGCATCACCGACTGGAGCGGGTCGGTGCCCTGCGTCAGGCGCCGCAGCACCCCGAACGCCTCCAGGGTCACCCAGTGGTCGGCGCCGGACAGGTCCCACGACGGCGGCCACCGGGTCACCTCCCCGCAGAACCGCACCACCCCGGTCTCGTCAGCGGGCTCGCTGATGGCCAGGTCCCCGAACGACAGCGTGGTCGGCAGGGAGGTCACCAGGGCGGCGGACGCGTACAGGCCCATCACGGTGGTGGAGTACGTGTCGTCATACAGCTGCGTGTGCCACGCCGCCGGCTCCGGCTGCCCGTCGGCCCACACCTTCAGGCGCAGCGCCGAGCCGACCGCCTGCGCCCGGGCCCGCAGCGGGACGCCCTCGCTGTAGGTCAGGCCGGGGACGGTCTGCACCATCGACAGGTCGATGTAGGAGCCGGACCCGTCCAGCCGTGTGATGGAGGCGCCGACCCGGCGGCCTTGCCCGTCGGGCAGGCCGGTGTCGGTGATCATCCGGACGAACAGCAGATACCCGGTGCCCGCGGTGGCGTCGGCGCGCAGCAGGGCGGCGGCGAGGATGCTGCCCAGCGCGCTGGTGCCTGCGGCGGCGGTGTCGGTGGCCACCGTGAACGTGAGGTCGACGTCCGCGCTGCCGACGTCGGTGGTGGCCGCCCACCCGTCATCGAACGTCGAACCGACGGTCATGGTGGCCGCGCCGCCGGCGACCGCGTAGTCGGCGGCGGCCGCGCCCATCGACGTCCACGTGGTCCACGCCTGTCCGGTGTCGGCGGTGCCCCACCCGGACGCCTCGGTGCGGTCGAAGGAGTCGGCCAGCAGGGCGGTGTCGGCGGGCACCTCACCCACCCGCACCCGGATCGGGGTGTTGCGGCCGATCTTCCCGTACAGCGGGGACCGCGGATTCCGCGGCGAGTAGCGGCCGTGCCGGTTGTTCAGGCGCAGCTTGCAGCTGCCCGGGTCGGTGTAGGCGCCCCAGTCGCGGCGGCCGCGGTCGATGGTGATGTCCTGGGAGGTGCGGACGTCGCCGGTGATGTCCACCCACGCGCCGTCGATCCACAGCTCCACCACCAGGTCGGGCGGGAACGCCACCACAGCAGGTCCCCTCTCTCTGTGTTGTCAGGTTGTGGCGAAGAAGCGGGTGGGCCCGCCCCGGTCGTTCACCCACTTGCGGATCAGCTTGGCCAGGTCCTCGTCGCCGCCGGTGACATCGATGACCAGGCGCTCCTGGTGGCCGCGGACGCGGGACATGCCGCGGACCGTGCCGGTGGGCAGTTCGGGCACGGCCGCTGCGGCCATGGCGCCCGCCATGTCTTCGACCGGGCCGATGTTGTCCATGGCGCCCTCGGCGACACCGGGCGGGAGCCAGCGGCCGACCTGGTCGGCCAGCAGCTTCGACGGGCTGGCGATGCCGAGAGCCTTGGCGATCGGGCCGGGGATCAGGTTCTTCGCCCAGGACATGAGGGTGGAGCGCAGCCACCTGCCCATTCCCTGGATGCCGTTCCACAGGCCGCGCACGATGTCCTTGCCCTTGTCGTAGAGCAGGGAGCCGAGGTTGCCCAGCGCCCTGGTGATCCGGCCGGGCAGGCCCCGCACCCACGCCACCATCGACGTGGCCACCCGGATGGTGCCCGCCTTGATCTGATCCCAGTGTTTGATGATCCGGCCGACGATCGTCCAGTTCAGGAACAGATCGGCCAGCTTGCCGGGGACCTTTTTGACCCAGGCGACGACCGCGTTCCATACGGCGATCGTCTTGGCCTTGATCTGATCCCAGTGCTTGATGATCCGCCCGACAATCGTCCAGTTCAGGAACAGATTCCAGATGAAATTGGCGACCGATTTGATTTTGGCCCACAGCCAATTCCATACGATCAGCGTGTATTTCTTGATCTTGTCCCAGTTGGCGACGATCAGCGCGACCAGGGCGATGACGGCGGCGATGATCCAGCCCACCGGGCCCATCGCGATCAGCCACTGCGCGGCCATCGTCGCCGCCCACACCACCGCCCGGGCGGCCATCATCACGAACTGCGCGATGGACACGGCGGCGACGCGGAGGATCGTCATCAGCCATGTCGCGGTGGCCCGCGCGGCGGCCATCGCCCACGCGGCCGCGGTGCGGGCGGCGTTCGCTACCGCCGCGGCCGCCGTGCGGGCCATCGCCCCGACACTGACCGCGGCCAGCCGCAGCCATGCCCCGATGTTCCGCAGCACCGAAGACCGCATCACGGCGTTCGCCGCGGTCACCACCTTCGATCCGGCGGCGTAGGCCATCATCCCGGCCCGGACCACGAAGAGCGTCGACGCCAGCGCGGTGAGCACTGGCGTGGGGACCGCGCTGATCATCAGGGCGAGGACGCTGACCAGTTGGGTGGTCACACCGATCAGCGGACCGAGAGCTACCAGCAGGTCGATCGCGGCGCCGCCGAGATTGCTCAGCGTCTCGGCCCCGGACTTCGCCAGGGCCAGGAAGTCGGCGAACCCCTCGCTGTCTTTCAGGCTGGTGCCCCAGTCGGCGAACGCGGCGGTCATGTCGACCAGGCCACCGGTCATGCCCGCACTCGCGGGCGCGAAGGCATGCAGCAACCCACCGAAGCCGAGCGCCAGATTCTTGATGATCTCCAAAAAATTCGACAGCGAGGTGCCGGACACGGCCGACATATCGTCCGCCCACTGCTTGAAGCCGGCCGACTTCACCCCGGCCGCGACCCTGTCCAGGAAACCTCCGAAGGCCTTGGACGCCTGCTCCACGAACGGGGTCAGGGTCGGCAGCAGCGAGCGGAGGATCTGCAGGCCCCTGGTGAAAGCCGGCATCGTGGAGCCGGACATCGACTCGGACCAGTCCTCGTAGTCGCTCTTGAGGCCGAGGAACTCCTTGGCCATCGTCCGGGTCGTCTTGGGCATGCCGGCCAGCTGCGCCTCGTGCTCGGCGTCCGCTTCGGTGGCCGCCTCGGCCGCTGCCTTCGCTTCCTTCAGCGCGGCCTTGTACTCGTCCCCGCCCTTGGTGGCGAGCTTCTGCGCCTCGGCCTTCTTCCGGGTGGCCAGCTCGTGGGCTTGCTCGGCCTTCTCCGCAGAGGTGGCCGCTTCGGTCACGGACTCCAGCTGCGGGCCGGCTGCGAGCTGGAAGGCTTTCGCCGCGAGGCCGGCGGAGGCGAAAGCTGCGGCCATGCCGCCCACCGCGGTGGCCACCCCGGCCGCGGCGGGCACCCCGACGCCGAGGCCGGCCACCGCCTTGCCCACTCCGGCGAGGGCGGCCTTGGCCCTCTCCGCGCCTTCCTGCAGCCGGTCGGTGTCGATCCCGAGCCGGACCGTCATGCTCGCGAGAGTGGCCACAGGGATCACCCCCTCGCGCTTTGTGGTTATGGATCGGTGAGCTGCTCCCGTGCGACCGGCCGGAACGCGGCCTGCGCGGCCTTCCACAGCTCCTCGGGCGTCTTGGGCCGCTTGTCCCACACCGGGATGAAGTCCTTCGCCGTGAACCGCTTCTTGGCGCTGTTGGCATTGGCGACCACGGCGGCGATGATCGCGGCCTGGATATCGCCACGGCGGCTGCCGAACGGGCCGGTGATCTTCTCAACGGCCATCCACTCGGCCAGCTCCGAGGACGGCATCCCGGCGAGCATCTTCTGTACGGAAGGGGCGCCGAGGTGCCCGGCCAGGCGGAAGTAGAACAACCGCTGCGGCCGGGCTCTCAGGCTTTTACCAGCTCCTCCACGTCCTGCTCGGTCAGACCGGACAGCCGCATCGCCGCCTCGCACACCCGCTGCAGCGCGGCCGCACTCTTGGCGCCCAGGCGCTTGACCTCGGCATCGGACCGGAACATGCGCTTGCCGTTCTCGTCCACGATCGACGCGGCGGCCAGGCGGGCGCGGAAGCCAACCAGGCCGCCGGAGTCGACGGCCACGGCCTGCCCGCCGGAGGTCGTCACGAACGACGACTCGAACTTGTCCCGGTCCGCGCCGGACAGCTCCTGCACCCGCACGGTGCCGCCCCACTCCGGCACAGGCACATCCTCGGTCTTCAGGTCGGGGGCGCCGAGGATCTGCTCGGCGGACAGGTACTGCGTCATCAGTCGGTCTCCTCGTAGGTGGTCCAGTGCGGCGGGGGCGGCGTGGTGATCAGACACCGGGGTTGAACGTGGGCTTGCCGGAGACCTGGAAGGTGATCGTGCCTTCCAGCTTCCCGTCGTGCGCGGCCGAGTACTCGAACCCGGTCATCACCGCGGCGAACTCCACATCGCCCAACGTCCCCGGCCACACGATCTTGTAGTTGCGGGGGTCGGGGTCCTCGAAGTCGGCGCGCAGGCTGTCGTGCTCGCGCGGGTCGTAGTTGATGTCACAGGACACCTCACCGCCGTCGACCAGGCCGCCGATGTACTCGCGGTGCTTGTCGGGCGACTGGTGGGTGGTGACGTCGTGGGTCTCCCGCTCCGAGCTCGGCGGGGAGATGTCGGTGAGGTTCGCGATCGAGGTGAATGCCTCGGGGTCGCCGCCGTCGCCGCGCTGCAGCAGTGTTCCCTGGGCGTCCAGACCAGCCATGTGTCATGCCTCCTTGGTGAGCCACACCCGGTAGCGGGAGTTGATGTGCCGGATGGTGGGGTCGGGGTCCTTCACGGTCTGGTGCTGTTCGGCCGCGATGGAGATGTCCGTCCAGCCGGGCACCGCCAGCGGCTGGCGGTCCAGGACCGCGTCCAGCGCCGCGAGGATCTCGGCGGTTTGCTTGTTGCCGCGGTACTCGGCCCAGGTGTGCAGCACCACACGGGTGGCCAGGCCGCGCTGGTTGTGCGCGTCGTCGGGCAGCTCGGTGATGGAGCCGACCGTGACGTAGGGGTAGGCGGTGCCCTCGGGCACATGGTCGTAGACGCCGGATACCAGGCCGTCCAGTACCGGGTCGGCGTGCAGCTTGGTGACGATGGCCACCTGCAGCGGCCATAGCGCGGTGCTCACGGCCCGCCGCCCTCGCTGCGCCCGGGCCGCGTCAGGTGCTCCTCGAGCGCGGTCGCGTACTCACGCAGCAGCTCGGGGACGGCGTGCTGCATCTCCAGTGCGGAGTCGGCGGTGACCTCCCCGACCCGGATCTCCTCACCGTCCTCGCCGATGCGCATGAACACCGGCAGGGTGACCGTCACGGTCGCGGCCATGGCCTCACTCCTCGCTGATCTCGCCCAGGTGCCGGCGCACCGCGGCCCGGTAGGTGCGGGTGACCTGGGCGCGGTTGGCGTCGAACGCGGGTACCAGATAGGGCTGGTCGGCCATGGAGCTGGTGCCCTTCTCCACGTAGTAGGCGTAGTCCAGAACGTCCTCGTCCCAGATGCCGACCTCGGCGCGGCCGTACCGCTCATCCACCTTGTGGTCGAGGGCGGCCCACAGCGCGGAGGTGTCGCGCGGCACCCTGTCCTCGGCGCTGTCCTGGGTGTTCTCCGCCCACTCGTGGAGCGCCTCGGTGCGGGCCTCGCGCATGGCCTCGGGCACGCGGCCGACCGCGCGCAGTGCGCGCCGCAGGCCGCGCAGTTCACTGCGAGCCACGGTCCCCTCTTCAGCGCAGTTGGAGTACGGCGACGTCCACCGAGGTGGTGTCGCTGTAGGTGATGGCGGCGCGGCCGGTGCCGGTGTCGCGGTAGACCGACCCCATCGGGATCACGACGTCGCCGCCGGCGGGCACGTCCTCGGAGGCGTCGCCGATGGTGAGGCCGTCCATGTCGCTGCCCGCGGCGACGGTGATGGTGACCGGGCTCGCGCCGTCGTTGCGGACCAGCAGCAGCAGGTCGGTGCCGATGGGTGCGGTGTCGCCGCCGGCGGACGCGGCGGAGTAGACGGGCTGCAGTCCGGACAGCGGGATCCGCTGCGGGTCCAAGTCGGCCATGAGAAAGGGTCCTTCCCTGTCAGCGGGTGGGCTGGTGAAGCGTGCAGTTCGCCCGGAGGTAGGTGCCGGGCACGGACGGCTCGAACGTCGCGACCACTTTCAGTACCCGGCCGGGCGGGCGCAGTTCGTCGCCGCGGCGTACGTCGGCGGACGGAGCGAAGTACCAGACCTCATCCAGCGCGGCGCCGGCCTGGTCGGCGCTGGTCCGCTCCCGCGCCGTGGGCTGCGACCTGCGGGCCCGCGGTGTGCCGACCTGGGCCCACTCGGTGCTCTGGCCGCCCCCGCCGTCATCCACAGTGGTCGCCCGCCACACCGGCACCTTGATGTTCAGCAGCCGAGCGATACGGCTCACCGGAACCTCACCGTCCCGGTGCCGCCGCCGAACCGCGCGCGCAGCTGCTCACGGGCCTGCCGGGGCAGCTCGGTCTCGGCGACCTTCTCCACGTAGGAGTAGGTGGCCGACCAGTCGCCGATGCGTTCCTGCATCGGCACCCGGGCGCCGAGGTTCTCGCCGGTGGAGTCGCTGCCGCGGTAGCCGATCAGCGAGGCGGCGGCCAGCCGGCACACCAGGTCCACGATGTCGGGCGGGACGGTGGGCAGACCGTGGGTGTAGGTGACGGTCACCTCGGACGGGTCGCAGTCCTGCGCCCACCCGGCCGCGCGCCACAGCCGCCCCGAGCGCAGCCGCCAGTCGGTGACCGCCTCCTCCTCGATGGCGACCGCGGAGACGTCGGTGACGGGCGGCCCGGGCAGCGACAGCCACGGGCCCAGGTCGCCCTCCACCTCCACGGTGGAAGTGGTCTGGCTGATCGGGCACCCGGCCGCCTCCCGCACGATCGCAGAGGCGACGTCCAGATAGGTACCGGTGACGGTCAGCTCGGACTCCTCCACGGTCAGGCCGCGCGCTTCGAGGTCGGCCACCGTGGCCAGCGGGTCCAGTGCCACAGTGGCCGCCTCCTACTTCGTCATCCGGATCAAGTCGTCCTTGGTGTAGTTCGCCGCGTCCTCACGGCTGACCAGACCACGGGCGACCGCGTAGCTGATCCACTCCCGCTTGGGCGCGGACTGGGCGGGACGGCCGTCGCTGGACTGCGGCGCCTGGTCCTCGTCCTGGTCCTCGTCGTCCGGCGGGATCGGGTGGCCGTCGTCGTCGCCGACGTACATGTCCTGGCCGTCTTCGCCGTCCAGGCCGTCCTCGTCGGGGGCGTGGTCGGCGTAGTCGACGGGCAGCTCGATCAGCTCGGCCCGGGTCATGCTCTCGGCCTGGTCCGGGTCGACGCCGAGCTCGGCCGCGGCGTACAGCACCCAGTCGGCCTTGGGCGCTGCCTTGTCCGGCCGGGGCACGCGGCCCTCGGTCAGCGGGGTGCCGCCCCGCCCGCGGTAGGGCTGCGCGCCCGTGGGCACGGGCTCGCGCGCGGCCGCGCGC
>NZ_JAJFAU010000037.1 GCF_022614595.1 Streptomyces sp. CNQ085 | reverse complement strand
GGCACTGGCACGACGTTGGGTGATCCGATCGAGGCGCAGGCCCTTCTGGCCACCTACGGTCAGGATCGTGAACGGCCCCTGCTGCTGGGCTCGGTGAAGTCGAACCTGGGGCACACGCAGGCCGCCGCCGGTGTCGCCGGCGTGATCAAGAGCGTGTTGGCGATGCGGCATGGTGTCGTCCCGCGCACTCTGCACGTGGATGCTCCGTCCTCGCACGTGGACTGGTCGGCCGGTGCGGTGGAGCTGGTGCGGGAGCCGGTGCCCTGGCCTGACTCCGACCGCCCGCGCCGCGTCGGCGTGTCCTCCTTCGGCCTCAGCGGCACCAACGCCCACGTCGTCCTCGAAGCCGGCCCCGAGCAGGAACCCCTCGCCCACGACACCGAGCACATCGTGCCCCTCGTCGTCACGGCCCGCTCGGAAGATGCGCTCGACGAGCACATACGGCAACTCCAGCCGTACGAGCCGTCAGTGCACGTCGGATTCACGGCGGCGACCGGCCGGGCCTGGTTCGCTCATCGTGCGGTGCTGCTGCCGTCGGCGGACGGGATGACGGCGCTCGCCAGGGGAGTGGCAGCCGAGGGCCCGACGGCGTTCGTGTTCTCCGGTCAGGGTGCCCAGCGGCTCGGTATGGGCCGCGAACTGTACGGCCACTTCCCGGTGTTCGCCGAGGCGCTGGACGAGGTCCTGGCCGAGCTCGACCCCGCCTTGCGGGACGCCATGTGGGGCGAGGACGAGGAGGCCCTGAACCGCACGGAGTTCACCCAGCCCGCCCTCTTCGCCGTCGAGGTGGCGCTGTACCGACTGGCGGAATCCCTCGGCGTACGGCCGGACTTCCTGGCAGGCCACTCCGTCGGCGAGATCGCCGCGGCGCACGTCGCGGGGGTCTTGTCGCTGGCGGACGCATGCGCTCTCGTGTCGGCCCGCGCCAGGCTGATGCAGGCCCTCCCGGAGGGCGGCCTGATGCTGGCCGTGGAGGCCGGCGAGGACGAGGTCACCCCGCTCCTCACCGACGAGGTGTCCGTCGCGGCGGTCAACGGCCCGAACGCCGTGGTGCTGTCGGGCACGGAAGAGGCCGTCGCAGCGGTCGCCGCGGCCCTGCCCTCGGACCGCCGCACCACCCGGCTGCACGTCTCGCATGCCTTCCACTCCGCACTGATGGATCCGATGCTCGACGAGTTCCGCGCGGCGATCTCTTCTCTGCGCTTCGGCGAGGCGCGTGTTCCCCTCATCTCCAACCTCACCGGGGATCTCGCCGCTGCGGACTCGGCGGACTACTGGGTCGAGCACGTCCGTGGGACAGTCCGGTTCGCCGACGGCGTGCGCACCCTGGCCGAGCAGGGCGTCACCCGCTTCGTGGAGATCGGCCCGGACGGCGCACTCACGGCGCTGGTGCAGCAGTGCGCACCCGAGACCGCCCTCGCGGTCGCGGCCCTGCGCGGGAACCGCCCCGAGGAAGAGACGTTCGCCGCCGCACTGGGCCGGCTCTTCGTGCACGGTGTCCCCGTGGACTGGGCTTCCTACTTCGCCGGTACCGGCGCCCGGCTCACCGACATCCCCACCTACCCCTTCCAGCGCCGGCACTTCTGGCCGGAGCCGCCCGGCCAGGGCCTCGGCGACGTACGCTCCGCCGGGCTCGTGCCGGCCGGTCACCCCGTGCTGGGCGCGGCGATGCTGCTCGCGGACGGTGACGGCGCGGTGTTCACCGGTCTGCTCTCGTCGCGGGCGCAGCCCTGGCTCGCCGACCACACGGTGCTGGGGCGGACCCTGGTGCCCGGTGCCGCCCTGGTCGAGCTGGTCATCCGGGCGGGGGACGAACTCGGTGCCGCGCGCATCGAGGAACTGACGGCGGTCGCCCCGCTCGTACTGCCCGACGACGGCAGCCCGGTACTGGTCCAGCTGCGGGTGGGCGGCGCCGCCGACGCCGGACGCCGCACCTTCACGGTGCACGGCCGCCCCGAGCGGGACGGCGCGGACGCCCCGTGGACCGCGTACGCCCACGGCGTACTCACTCACGCCGCTGCCGAGGAACCGGTCGGCGGCACGGCCGTATGGCCGCCGGAGGACGCCGAGGCCATCGAACTCGACACGCACTACGGCATGTTGGCGGATGCGGGCCTCGACTACGGGCCGGCCTTCCGCGCACTGCGGCACGCCTGGCGGCGCGGCGGGGAGGTGTTCGCCGAGGTGTCACTTGAGGCGGAGACGGACGCCGGCGGCTACGGCGTCCACCCGGCCCTCCTCGACGCCGTCCTGCACGTGGCCGGCTTCACGGGCGCGGGCGGCGACGAGGGTACGGCGCTGCCGTTCGCGTGGGAGGACGTGGCCCTGTCCGCCTCCGGTGCCCGCACGGTGCGCGCCCGGCTGGAGCGGACGGGGGAGCGGACCGTGCGCATCGAGGTCGCCGACACCGAGGGCGGGGCCGTTCTCACCGTCGGCGGGCTGACCGTACGGCCCGTCGACGGCGACCAGATGGCCGGCGCCGGGTCCGCCGCCGCTCCGGACGCGCTGTTGCGGACCGCGTGGACGCCGGCCGGCGAGTCCGCGGCCGAGGTGCCCGCCGAGATCGCCGTACTCGGTGAGCTGCCCGAGGATCTCGCCGGGGAACTGGCCGCAGCCGACGTCAAGGCGGTGCCGTACGACGATCTCGGCGCCGTACCCGCGCACCACGGCCTGGTACTCGCCACGGTCCGGGGAACCGGCGTCGATCCGGCCGACTCCGCGCACGCCCACGCTCGTGCGGCGCTGTCCCTCGCCCAGACGTGGCCGGCCGACGAACGCCTCGCCGGGGCGCGGCTCGTAGTCCTGGTGCGTGGGGTCACGACCGGGGCGGAGCCGGGTGCCGCCGCGGCGTGGGGGCTGCTGCGCTCGGCGCAGAGCGAGCATCCCGGCCGTGTCAGCATGCTCGACGTGCCTGGGGAACCGTCCGGCCTGGCCCGCGCGTTGACCGTCGCCGAGCCCGAAGTGGCTGTGGTGGACGGCGAGGTGCTCGTGCCACGGCTGGAGCGCGTGAGCGTGGGCTCGTCCTCGAGTGGGCCCTTCGGCGACGGGGGAGCCGTGCTCGTCACCGGCGGCACCGGCGGCCTGGGTGCCGTCCTCGCCCGTCATCTCGTCGTCCGGCACGGCGTACGCGAGCTGCTCCTGCTGTCCCGGCGCGGTGCCGACGCGCCCGGCGCCGCGGCCCTCGTCGCCGAACTGTCCGCGCAGGGCGCCCGCGTCGAGGCGGTGGCCTGCGATGCCGCGGACCGTGACGCCCTCGCGGCCGCCCTCGCCGGACGGCGCGTCGGCCATGTGGTGCACGCCGCGGGTGTCCTCGACGACGCCACCGCCGCGCACCTCACCCCTGAGCGCGTCACCGCCGTCCTGCGGCCCAAGGCCGACGCCGCCTGGCATTTGCACGAACTGCTGCCGGACGTCCGCTCGTTCACCGTCTTCTCCTCCGCCGCCGGTACGTTCGGCAACGCCGGGCAGGGCGCGTACGCCGCTGCGAACGCCTTCCTCGACGCGCTCGTACGGCACCGTCACCGGCTCGGCCTGCCGGGCCGCTCCCTGGCCTGGGGACCGTGGCGGCAGTCGGACGGCATGGCCGGCGCGCTCAGTGCACGCGACATCGAGCGGATGCGTGCGGCCGGCTTCCCGCCGCTGCGCACCGACGAGGGCCTGGCCCTGTTCGACCGGGCCGCCTCGGCCGAAGAACCCGTGCTGCTGCCGGTGCGGATCGACGCGGCCGCGCTGCGCGCCCGCGACGACGTACCCGAGCTGCTGCGAGGAATGGTCCCGGTACGCCGGTCCGCGGCCCGGTCCACCGATCCGGGGCTCGTGGCACGGCTCACGACACTGGACGAGTCCGAGGGGCGTGCGGCCGTACTGGAACTGGTGCGCGACCAGGCCGCCCGCGTACTCGACCACCGGCCCGGCGGCACCACGGACATCGAACCGGTACGGGCCTTCCGCGACCTCGGATTCGACTCGCTGATGTCGGTGGAACTGCGCAACGCGCTGAGCAACGCGACCGGCCTGCGACTGCCGGCGACCCTGGCCCTGGACCACCCGACCCCGGAGGCGGTCGCCCGGCACCTGTACACGCTGCTCGCCCCCGAAGCCGAGCGGACCGGGGCCGACAGCCTGCTGGCCGCCCTGGAACGCGTCGAGCGGATGATCACGGCTCTGCCGGAGGCGGCCGCCGACGGCGCGGCGCACCGGCAGATCGCGGGACGGCTCGACGTCCTGCGCACGCGCTGGTCGGCGCTCGCCGCCCCGGCGGCCACGGCACCGGAGCAGGCCGCGAACGACCCGGAGAAGGCGGCGGAGCTGGACGTGGACAACCTGTCGGACGACGAGATGTTCGCCTTCCTCGACGACGAACTCGGGGGCGGGTGACCGAGCCCGAACTCGGCACGGGTGACCGAGGGGTGGAGAGCTTCCACTGATGTCCCCGGCCGCGCCCCGCCTAGCGTGGGCGAAACCGGTACACGAACGGCGGACCAGCGGCACGGCCGGGTCCCTGAGCCGAAGAGGCGATGAGACGTGGGCATGGTCAAGACGGACGACGGTCCGGCCATCGAGGTGCGTGATCTCGTACGCGCCTATCGCGGGCGTGGCAGTGAACTCGTCAGAGCCAACGACGGACTGACGTTCAACGTGCCGCGCGGGCAGGTGTTCGGCCTGTTCGGGGCCAACGGCGCGGGCAAGACGACGCTCGTGCTGCAGATGCTGGGGCTGGTGCGCCCCACATCCGGCTCCATCACGGTCAACGGCATCGACGTGGTGCGCCACCCCGAGCTCGTGAAGTCCACCGTGGGCTTCCTGCCGCAGCGCGGCCTGTCCATGCGTCTCATAGAGGCGCGCCGGGCGCTGCACTACACGGGGCGGCTGCGCGGCCAGAGCGAGGCGGACGCCCGCCGCCAGACCGACGAACTGATCGACGAACTGGGCCTCGGCCCCTACGCGGACCGGCAGGTGGAGAAGCTCAGCGGCGGGCTGATGCGGCTGGTGAACTTCGGCATGACCCTGATGGGCCGGCCCGAACTCATCGTGCTGGACGAGCCCACCAACGAACTCGACCCGCACAACCGGCGGTTGATCTGGGACATCGTGCAGCGCCGGGCCGCCGAGGACGGCACGACCGTCGTCCTCGTCACCCACAACGTGCTGGAGGCGGAGAAGGCCGTCCATCGGGTCGCTGTCATGCACGGTGGCCGGATCACCGCCATGGGCACCCCCGGCGAACTCAAGGAGCAGACCGGCGCCCGGGCGCGCCTTGAGCTGTTCGTCCGCGACGGCGACAGCCTCACCGACGAGGAGGCCGCCCGGCTCGGCCGGATCGGCCTCGTCACGCCCGGCGACCGCAGCGGCAGCTACCTCGTCACGGCTCCGCCCGACCGGATCCAGCCCCTGCTGGAGGTCCTCGTCACCGACCTCGGCGTGACCCGCGTCGACGACTTCCGCTTCGCCCGCCCCACCCTGGAGGACGTCTACCTCAACCTCAAGCCGGCCCGTCCCGCACCCGAGGCCCCCGACGCGCCCGAACCACCGTCCCCCGTGAAGGAACTCGCCGCCGTCGGCGCCCCCGGTGCCGAACCCGAAGCCGCCCCCGACGCCCCCGCGACCCCTCAGCCCACCAGGCGCGCCCCGCTGCCCGCCGCCCGCACCGGCCGGCCGGCGCCGGCCGCCTCCCCGGCATCCACCCGGGCCCCCAGGCGCCCCCTGAAGTCGCGCCTCGCCACCTTCGGCACGTCCTTCAAGTACCTGTGGTTCGAGCACATGCTGATCGTGCGCACCTCCTGGCACGTGCACATCGTCTTCGGCATCTTCATGCCGCTGACGATGGTGTTCGGCTTCTCCCGCATCGGCAGCGGACTCACCGACCAGTCCAGCCTGCTGTACATCGCCAGCGGCTCCGGCGTGTTCTCCATCGCCGCGCTCGGCACCACCGCCATCGCCCAGCGGATCGGCGCCATCAAGGCCGAGGGCTCGATGATGTACTACGCGTCGCTGCCCATCAGCAAGATCGCGTTCGTGACGGCGTTCATCGCCGCCCGCCTCCTGCTCATCGCCCCCGGCCTGCTCACCTCACTGCTCGCCGTCGAGTTGCTCTACGACATCCAGCTCACCCTGTCGCCGACCCTGCTGTTCGTGTATCCGCTGACCGCGTTGCCGCTCGCCGCGCTCGGCCTCGTCATCGGCACCCTCATCGACCGGATCGAACTGATCTCGATCGTCACCTACATGCTCAACTTCCTTCTCCTGCTGGGCGCTCCGCTGCTCATCCCGCTGGAGGCGCTGCCGGTCGTCCTACGCGTCATCAGCTACGCCATGCCGACCAGCTACGGTGCCGACGCCATCCGGCATAGCATCACCGGTGACATCGACGGCTCCTTCGCCATCGACGTCGCCTTCCTCGCCGTGACCTCGGTGGCCTCGCTGTGGATCGCCGACCGGGCGCTGCGCTGGCGGGTCTCCTGACCCCAACACCGGTGATTTCCCCAGTGACCGCGCACGGGGACGTCGATAGAGTCCTTTTCGTATCCAGAGGGTGAATGTCCTCACGGCTGTTCTCCACGCCAGGTGCGAGGCCGGAGAAGGGCCGTGAGGATTCACCGGAAACATGCACGGAAAGCCGACGGAAAACGTTCCCTTTCCTTGTTCCCGGTGATTTCGTTCCGGATGGAGAACGGGAGCGACACCGGCATGAAATTCCAGGTGCTGGGACCGATGACGGTCCGCGGCGAGAACGGCCCCGTCGCGTTGGGCGGCGTCAAACAGCGGGCCGCCCTCGGCCAGCTGCTGCTGCACGCCAACGAGGTCGTCGCCACCAGCGCGCTGCTGCGGGCCCTGTGGGGCGACGAAACGCCGCCCACCGCCCGCAAGATGCTTCAGAACGCGGTGTCCGCCCTGCGGGGCGTCCTCGCCGCCGAGAGCCCCGGCGGTGGCCCCGTCCTCCTCACCCACGCACCCGGCTACCTGCTGCGTGTCGACGACGACGACCTCGACCTGACCACGTACCGCACCCTCGCCGACGGCGGCCGAGCCGAACTGGCCGTCGGCGCCTGGTCCGCCGCTGCCCGCACCCTGCGCACCGCCCTCGACCTGTGGCGCGGCCCCGTCCTCGCCGACCTCGCCGAGTCGGGGGCCGACTGGCCCGAACTGCGTGCCCTGGCCCGCCACCGCTCGGTCACCCGCGAGGACCTGTACGAGGCCGAACTCGCCTGCGGCCGGCACCTCGACGTCCTCGGCGACCTGGAGACCCACGCCCGGCAGGAACCCGCACGTGAACGGCTCTGCTCCCAGCTGATGCTCGCCCTGTACCGCTGCGGCCGTCAGGCCGAGGCCCTCGCCGCCTACCGCCGCACCAGGACCGCGCTCGCCTCCCGGTTCGGCCTGGAGCCGGGCCGCGCGCTGCACGCAGTGGAGCGCGCCGTACTCGACCACGATCCGGTGCTGGGCCAGCCCGACGCGCTCGCGATCATGGCCCTCGGCGGCGAGACCCGCCGGGCCCGCCCCACGAGCCCGCCCACGCCGGCGCCACCCGCGACGTCGATCGCCGCGATCGGCCATACATCCCGGTCCACCGCCCCGTCGGCCCACCCCGCCCCGGTAGCCGCCGCGAGCCTGCCGTACGCCGTCGCACCCGCCGGAGCCCTCACCGAGCAGCGCAAACAGCTGACGATGCTGCTGGTGCGCACCACCCTGGGCAAGGGGCTCGGCGGCGACCCCGAGGACGCGGCCCGGCTGTCCGGCGACCTCGCCGCCGCCATCCGCGAGGAGGTCGCCCGGCACGGCGGCAAGGTCTCCGGCGTCCTCGGCCCCGTCACCTTCGCCCTGTTCGGCGTCGTCCGCACCCGCGAGGACGACGCCGAACGCGCCGTCCGGGCCGGCCTTGCGATCCTGCGCAGACTGCGCCGCTACGGCGGCCCCGTCCCCGTCCACGGCAGCTCCGCGCCCCGCGTGGCCGTCGCCACCGGTGACGTCGTCGTCACCTGCGCCGCCGACGGCACCGGCGCGGTGCCCGTCGTCAACGGCGCCGTACCGGGAAGCTGCACGGACCTGCTCCAGACCGTGCCGCCCGGCGGCATCCGCGTGTGCGCCACGACCCGCGCCGGCAGCGAACGCGCCCTCGCCTACGGCCCCGCCGGTGCCGACGGCGCGTGCGAGCCGCTCGGCCCCCGGCCCGCCTGCCCCGACCCGACGCCCCCGCTGGTCGGCAGAGGCCGGGAGACGGAACAACTGCGCGGCGCGCTCGACGACGTGGTCCGCAAGCAGCGGCCCTGTCTGGTCACCGTCCTCGGTGAGCCCGGCGCCGGCAAGACCCGCCTCGGCGACGAGCTGACCCGCCTTGCCCGGCGCGCCCCGCACGGCTACGGCGTCGTCACCGCCCACAGCGCCTGGTACGACTGCGAACGGCCGCTCGCTCTCCTGGAGCGCACCCTCGTCGCCGTCACCCGAACCCCGCACGCCGCCGACGAGCCCGGCCGTGACGCCCTCGCCCGCACCGTCCACGCCCTGTTCGGCACCGGCGACCGAGGCGCCTGGCTGATCGACCGCCTCGCACCGTTGCTGCGCACCGAACCACCCGCCCCCGCCGAGTGGCCCGATCTGGCCACCGCCTGGCGGCTGCTGCTCACCGGCCTCGCCGCCGAACACCCCCTCCTGCTCGTGCTGGAGGACCTGCACCGCGCGCCGGACCCCGTCCTGGACCTCGTCACCGAACTCGTCGACACCGCCGGGCCCGTGCCCCTGCTGGTCACCGTCACCGCCCGCCCCGAACTCCTCGACCGCAGACCCACCTGGGGAGGCGGCCGGCGTGACGCCCTCGCCCTCACCCTCGACCCCCTCGACGAGACCGCCACGGGCGCCCTGCTCGACACCCTCGTCACCCCCGAGGGCGGCGACCTCACCGCCGACCTCCGGCGCGACCTGCTGGCCCGCATCGGGGGCAACCCCCTGTACGCCGTGGAATACGCGCGCGAAATGAACTCCGCGGGCCCTGGCCGGCCGGCCGAACGGCCGGAACTGCCGCGCCACGTACGCCAGGTCGTCGCCTCCCACCTCGATACGCTTCCGCCCGTGGCCAAGGCCGTCCTCGTCAACGCCTCCGCACTCGGCGGGGTGTGCTGCGCCGACGGCGTGGCCGCGGTCGGCGAACTCGACCGCGCCGAGGTGGCGTACTGGCTCGACCACCTCGAACGCCGTGACTTCCTGCGCCGCTCCCGGCACCCCTCCGGCAGCGGTGCCGTGCGCTACGCCTTCCGCCATCCGGCCACCCGCGAAGTGGTCGACGCACTCGTGTCCCGCACCGTGCGCGAACACCGCAGAAGCCGCGCCGCGGCCTGGACCGAGCGCACGGCGGCACACCTGTCCGCCTGACCCGTGCCGAACGCCCCGACTACCGGGCGATGGAACTGAGTAACTGCTGGAACCGAAACGCTGTGACTACATTCCGGTGCGCATCGGAATTCCGACTGTGACGGCCGTGGAAACCGGGCGGCCGTGACGCGCTGAGGAGGAAACTCAAATGCTGGCCATGAACGGCGGACCGAAAGTCCGCGAGACCCCCTTTCCGGCCTGGCCGCAGTTCGACGACACGGAACGCGAGGCCGTGCTCCGGGCCCTGGACCACGGCTCGTGGTCCCGCCTCGGCGGCGTGGAAGTGGACGCCTTCGAGCGGGAGTTCGCCGCATACCACCGCGCGCCCGCCGCCCTCGCGGTGTCCAACGGCTCGCACGCCCTCGAACTCGCCCTGGAACTGATCGGGTTGCGGCCGGGCGACGAGGTGCTCGTCCCCGCGTACACCTTCATCGCCACCTCCACCGCCGTCCAGCGCCGCGGCGGGACACCGGTGCCCGTGGACGTGGACCCGGTCACCCACTGCCTGGACCCGGCACAGCTGGAAGCGGCCGTCACGGACCGGACCCGCGCCGTCATCGCCGTGCACATCGGCGGCCAGGTGGCCGACATGGACGCGATCACCGCGTTCGCCGAGCCGCGCGGGGTGGCCGTGGTCCAGGACGCGGCACAGGCGCACGGCGCCACCTGGCGAGGCCTCGGCCTCGGCGAGCTCGGCGGCCTGGCGACCTTCTCCTTCCAGAAGAACAAGGTCATGACCGCCGGCGAGGGCGGTGCGCTGCTCTTGCCGAAGGAGAGCTACGACGAGGCGTTCATGCGGCACAGCTGTGGCCGCGCCCCCGATCTCACGCTGCGCACACCCTCGTCCAACTTCCGGCTCTCCGAGTTCGGCGCGGCGATCCTGCGGGCGCAGCTCGGCCGGCTCCCCGCGCAGACCGAGCTGCGCGAGCGCCGCTACGAGAAGCTCGCCGTGGGACTGGGCTCGATTCCCGGCGTGACACTCCAGGGCCGCGACGAGCGGTGCACTGTCCACCCGCACTACATGACCACGTTCGTCCTCGACCCCGAGGTGCTCGGTGGCCTCTCCCGCGACACGGTCGTCCTCGCCCTGCTGATGGAGGGCATCTCCGCCTTCGGCACCTATCCGGCGGTCCACCGCACCGACGCTTTCCGCACCGGTCAAGCCGACCCCGCCGCTCTCGCCGGGATCGCCGCGCGCTGCCCCAACGCCGAACTGATCGGGGACCGGGGCGTCATGATCCCGCACCAGGTCCTCCTGGGCGGCGACCGGGAGATCGACGACGTCGTGGAAGGCGTCGCCAAGGTGCTCGCCGAACTCCCGCGCACCACCGCCTGACCCCACCGCGTTCACCCGAGATCGAGGAGTGCACCAGCCGTGAACCCATCCGCATGCCCGCAGAGCGTCGACCTGCTCGTGGTCGGCAGCGGCCCGGTCGGGGCGGCCGTCGCGCCAGCCCCGCCACAGCGTTGGCCGCCTCGGCCAGCCTGCCCAGGTATTCCAGCGTCACGGTAAGGCGGTCGGGATGCGCGGACGCGGTCACGAGGCCGTCGGAGAACCACGTACGCAGCTCCGCGAACGCGGTGTCGGCACGGCCCACCCACTCCGCGACCTCCGGGTCCGGGACCAGGCGGTGCCGGGCGGTCAGGGCCGCCAACTCGATCGTGCGGCACAGGGACGTCGCGCCGGCCGACCGGCCCCAGGCGTGCGCTCCTCCGACGCGGCTGTCGAGCCTCTCCACCAGGGCGAGTGCCTGCACGGCACCGGCGGCCCAGACGTCACCGAGGCGCTCGACCAGCGGCGCGGTCAACGGATAGAGCCCGATCTCGGCGAGGTCGTACCGGCCGCCGCCGTCGGGCGATGCGTCCCGGTGGGCACCCTCCTGGGACTTCAGCAGATCACGAGTCGCGGACTCCAGCTCATGGAGCACCGCCGTGTCCCGGGCCTGTCCCAGCCGTCGGCGGGCCGTCTCCAGCCGGGCCAGCACGGCGGCACGCTCGCGGGGGGCAGGCACAGGCGGCCTCGACCGCGTCGCGCTGCCGCTCGGTGAGCGGCGCCAGCAGCGGGTTGCCGTCGAACGTCCCGTATCGGGCGACCGTCTCGGCCACCTGGTACGAGGGGTCCGGGCAGGCGGGCCGGTCGCCGAGGCCGGCGAGCACCGCGCGCAAGGCGTCCTCCACCCCGGTCCCGGCGACCGAGGTGACACCTCCCGCGCCCAACTGCCCCAGGACATGGACCAGATGGGTGCGAGCTTCGGCTGTCGGAGGCCCTCGCCGGCACACGCCATGCGGGGATGGTCGGCCGACGACGGCTAGGAGATCCCCTACAACTCACCCGGCACCGCCGCCCGGACTTCGCCGATTACCTGGCAGTGGAAACACCCAACTGGGACCGCCTCGGCTGATCGCCTAGGTTCGATGCCGAGCGGCGCGAAACACGTGCCGAACACTCGGGAAAACACCGAGAGCGGCGGCCCATCATGACGTGGCCGACGGCCCGGTGGCGCGTGACGCCGGACTTCCCGCCCCGCTCCGCCGAAGTCGCCGAACGTCGCTTCCGCACGGAAAGGAATGGTTGTGCGCATTCTCTGCAGCCTCGCGCTGTCGCCCTCCAACGCCCGCGCCCTGCTGCCGCTGGCCCGCGCCGCGGCGGAGGCCGGGCACGAGGTCACCGTGGTCTCGCCGCCGGAGATGGCCGACGTCTTCCAGGGCGAGAACGTCCGCGTCCTGCCGCTGTTCACCGACATGGCCGAGATCGTGCTCAGCCTGCTGCAGCAAAAGCGCATCGACGTCGCCCCCTCCGACCCGTTCTCGCCGCAGACCCTCCTCGCCACCGCATGCGGCCCGCACGTCACCGACGCCTACCGTCAACTCCTCGACGTCGCAGAGGATTTCAAGCCGGACGTGATCCTGCGCAGCGGCGTCGAGTTCGCCGGCCAGCTGGTCGCCGAGAGGCTCGGCATCCCGCACGTCACCGCGCCCTCCGGCGGCGGCCAGTACCTCGACGCGAAGCTGGCCCTGGCCGAGCTGAACCTGCGTCGCGCCGAACTGGGCCTGCCCGAGAGCGATTCGGCCGAAGCGATCCACGCACACGGCCGCTTCGACTGCATGCCGCCCGAATACGCCTTCACCGCCCACGAGATCGACGGCACCTTCGCCTACCAGCAGCCGTCCGCCGTCGTGCGCGCCGAGACCGGCCCCGAGTGGCTGCGTGACCTGCCCGGCGACAAGCCGCTCGTGGTGGTCTCCAGCACCAATGTGTTCGCCTCGCTGATGCACCACGCCGTCTTTCCGCGCATCCTCGACTTGTTCTTCGACGGCGTGGTCGCCGGACACCTCTTCGAGGGCCTGGACATCGAGGGCGACCCCGCGCTGGTCGTGGGCGCGCTCATGCCGGGTGACGCCAACCCGCTGACCACCGTCGTCAAGGGCCTGTCCCAGGTGGACTGCACGGCCGTCGTCGCCACCCGGGGCATGCCCGTCGACCTGGCCGCCGTCGGCGCCAATGTGCACCTCTTCGAGAGCATCCCGCAGCCGCTGCTGCTGGAGACCGCCCAGCTCCTGTTCACCCACGGCGGCTACAACAGCGTCCGCGAGGCCGTCCGGGCCGGCGTCCCCATGGCCGTCCTGCCCGAACTCAGCGACCAGGCGCACAACGCGAGCCGGGTGACCGAGTACGGGCTCGGGCTGCGCGTGCCCAGCGCCGCGGCCGACGATGTCGCCGACACCGTCACCCGGCTGCTCGACGACCCCGGACACACCCACGCGGCGCGCACCGCGCAGCGGCACATGCTCGCGCTGCCGCAGGTCACCGCCGCCGTCGACCACCTCGTCGCCCTCGCCGGGCACTGACCGGGACCCAGACAGGAGCAGGCAGATGGACACACAGTTCCTCAGGGCGTTCTACGACCTGGCCTCGTGGATCCGGCTCGCCCCGCTGTTGAACGGCCCCTACCTGCCGTTCTCCGCGTGGTCGCTGCGACCCGGCGCCCTGATCAAACTGCTCGACGACATCGCCCTCGGCGACCGCAAGGTCATCGTCGAGTGCGGCAGCGGCACCTCCACGATCGTCTTCGCCCGCTACCTCGCCCAGCGCGGCCACGGCAACGTGCTCTCCATGGAGCACGACGAGAAGTGGGCCCGCTGGGTGAACAACCAGCTGGCGCAGGAGGGCCTGAGCGAGGTCGCCCGCGTCGTGCACGCCCCGCTCGCCGAGCACCCGGCCGCCGTCAAGCGCGTCGAGTGGTACGAGCCCGGGACAGTCGAGGACGAGGTCGGCGCCTTCACCGACAAACACGGCAAGATCGACCTGCTGCTCGTCGACGGCCCGCCCGGCTGGGAGCAGGGCCGCAAGATGGCCCGCTACCCGGCCGTACCCGCGCTGAAGGACCACCTCGCGCCCGGCGCCACCGTGATGCTCGACGACGTCAACCGCTCCGAGGGCGTGCAGATCACCGAACGCTGGGAGGACGAGTGCGGCCTCACCATGCAACTCGACCCGTACGGCACCCGCACCGCGTTCGGTACCTATCCGGGCTGACCGTCCGACGCACGCACCCCGGCGACCCGCGGCACCCACCCGACCGCTCCCGTGGCGCCCGCCCCGGCCGATCCCCGAGTACCCCGCGGCCCCGGACACCGCCGGAACCCGACGACCCTGACACGCCCCCGCATCCCCCGCGCCCGGCGCGGCGGTTCACAGGATGGGAACGAAAGCGATGACCAGCGACAACCCGGCCGGCTCGACCTTCGAGGTCCTCGTCGTCGGCAACGGTGTGCTCGGCCTGTCCCTCGGCCTGACCCTCGCCCGCCGTGGCACCAAGGTGGCCGTCCTCGGCCGCACCGACCAGCCCTGGGCCGCCTCCACCGCGGCCGGCGCCATGCTCGGCACCTTCGGCGAGGTCACCTCCACCCTCGTCGCCAGCGAGCAGGGTCGCGCCAAGCTCGACCTCGGCGTGCAGGCCACCCGCCTGTGGGACGACTGGCTGGACCAGCTGTCCGAGGAGACCGGCGAGGACGAGGACCTGCGCTGCGCCGACGGCACCGTGATGCTGCTGAACTCGGTGGGCGTGCCCGGCATCGACTCCGCCAACTACGCGGCCATCCGCAAGACCCTGGACGACTACAAGGAGCCGTACGAGGACATCGACCCGGCCGAGCTCGGCTGGCTCGACCCCGACCCGCTGGCCCGGCCCCTGATGGGTATGTTCATCCCCGGCGAGCACGCCGTCGACTCCGGCCGGCTCCTGGCCCGGCTGCAGACGGCGCTCCTGAAGGCCGGCGGCACCCTCCTCGACGGCTTCGGCGAGAGCCTGCTCAGCGAGGGCGAGCGCATCACCGGCGTCAAGCTCGTCAGCGGCGACACGCTCACCGCCGGCCAGGTCGTGCTCGCCGCCGGCGCCGCCTCCCAGACCCTCCTCGACACCGTGCCCGCCCTGAACGGCAGCATCCCGCGGCTGTGCGCCGGCGTCGGTGTCTCCGTCGTCGCCCGCGTCAACCCGAACGTGCCCGGCCCGACCAGCGTGCTGCGCACCCCCAACCGCGCCTTCGCCTGTGGCCTGCACCTGGTGCCGCGCGGCCAGGGCCACGTCTACCTCGGCGCCACCAACGCCATCGAGCCCGAGCCCGCCGACGTGCCGTCCATCCGCGACGCCACCTTCCTGCTCGGCTGCGCCCTGCGCCAGCTGCGCCGCGACCTCGACACCGCCGGCATCGAGAAGATCCAGGTCGGTAACCGGCCCGTCGCCTTCGACGGCTTTCCGCTCGTCGGCAGCGCCGGCATGGACGGCCTGTGGATGATGACCGGCACCTACCGCGACGGACTACACCTGTCGCCGCTGCTCGCCGACGAGATGGCCCGCCGCATCCTCGGTGAGGACACCCGCCACGACCTGTCCGTGTTCCAGCCCGTGCGCAGGCCGACCCAGGCGCACAGCCGTACCGACGTCGTCGGGACCGCCGTCACCCACCTGCTCGCCACCGGCTACGAGGACGAGTGGAAGATCCCCAACGCCTGGCCCGCCGTCATCGAGGCCCAACTGCGCGCCGGTTTCGCCAAGTTCGCCGAAGCCCTCGACGACGAGTTCACCCCGCCCGCCGAGATCCTCGCCAAGGCGCAGATGAACCCGGCCTTCGCCCAGCAGGTCCGCGACTACTACGCCGCGAGCCGCGCGGCCCATTGACCTGATGGGCACGGCCGGCACGCCGCGCCCCTGCCCCCCCACCGCACCGCACAGAAGGAGAGTCGCGTCCCCATGAGCTGTCCCGAGCTTCCACCGACGGTCGACCTGCTCGTCGTCGGAAGCGGCCCCGTGGGGTCGGCCGTCGCCCGCCGGGTGTACGACGCCGTACCGCACGCCCGGATCCTGATGGCCGACCTCGGGCCGCGCCTGACCGGGCAGGCCGGGCTGCACCTCGGCAACCTGCCCGCACCGGAACGGGCCGCGGCCCAGGCCCGTTCCCAGGGGCGCGATCCCGAGACCGCACCCGGCGAGGACGGCGCCCTGGTGAAGAAGTACGCGGACCGCGGCACCCATCTGCTGCGGCCCCGCCGCGACGACGAGCCGGAGCAGTCCGGCATGCCGGCCGCGGTCATGTCCAGCAACGTCGGCGGGATGGGCGTGCACTGGGCCTGCACCGTCCCCCGCCCGCTGGACACCGAACGGTTACCCTTCCTGCCCGCCGACGACCTCGACGCCGTCCTGTCCGTCGCCGAGCACCTGCTGGGCGTCACCCGCGACGCCTACCCTCCCACCGAGGCGGGCGACCTCGTCCTGAAGACGCTCGGCCAGCTCTTCGACGGCGACTACCCGGTCGGCCATGGCGTCGGCACCATGCCGCTCGCCTGCACGCCCCGCCCGGGCCGCCGGCCGTTGTGGGCCGGGCCCGACACCGTGCTCGGCCCGCTCGCCTCCGCCTGCGCCACCGCGGGCGACGGACGCTTCCGCATCGCCGACGAGACCATGTGCCGGCGCTTGCTGTTCACCGGCCGCAAGGTCACCGGCGCCCTTCTCGAACACCTCCCGACCGGCACAGAGTTCGCCGTCCGCGCATCCGCCGTCGCCGTCTGCGCCGACGCGCTGCGCACCCCGCAGCTGCTGTGGGCCTCCGGCATCCGCCCCGACGCCCTCGGCCGCTACCTCAACGACCAGCCGAAGACCGTCAGTTCCGTCCACGTCAAGGACGGCCCCGTCGCCGGCATCGAGGCCCGCGGCACCGTCGAGTTCGGCGGCGACATCCGCGACCTGGAGACCGGCCGCTTCTGGGTGCCGTTCGCCGACCCCGGCCGCCGCAACCACGGCCAGGTCATGACCATCGACACTTCACCGCTGGAGGGCGTCGACCCGGCGCTGTTCGTCGGCATGGTCTGGTACGGCGCCAAGGAGATCCGCGCCCAGGACCGCATCGAGTTCTCCACCAGCGAGGCCGACGCGTACGGCATGCCCAACATGACGGTCCACTACGACCTCACCGAACGCGACCTCGCGGGCGCCGCACAGGCCCGCGCGGACCAGGAGGCCGTCGCCGAGGCCCTCGGCGGCGAGTTCCTGGAGCGACCCGAGCTGTTCCCCGCCGGCAGCTCCAAGCACTACCAGGGCACCGTACGTATGGGCCCCGTCGACGACGGCAGCTCGGTCTGCGACACCGACAGCCGCGTCTGGGGCTTCGACAACCTCTACGTCGGCGGCAACGGGGTCATCCCGACCGCCACCGCCGTCAACCCGACGCTGTACAGCGTGGCCCTGGCCATCCGGGCCGCCGCGTCCATCAGCGCACGGCTCATCGGCGTCTGACCGCAGCGAAGTCAGCGAACTCAGCGAGAAACGAGGTGGCTGCCGTGCACCGCCACACCATCGCCGTCATCGGCACCGGCTATGTCGGACTCACCGCCGGAGCCTGCCTGGCGTCGCTCGGACACCGGGTGGTCTGCGCCGACCTGGATCCGGTCAAGGTCGCGGAGCTCAACCACGGCGAAGTGCGCATCCTGGAGGAGGGCCTGCCCGAGCTCGTGCGCGCCGGGCTCGACGCGGGCCGCCTCCGCTTCGTCGTCGGCGCCGCCGACGCCGTAAGGGGCGCCCGCACCGTGTTCATCTGCGTCGGCACCCCCACCGGACCCGACGGACGCGCCGACCTGACCGCCGTGGACGCCGTCGTCGAGGAGATCCGCACCCTGCTGGAACCCGACAGCGTCCTGGTCACCAAGTCGACCGTGCCGGTCGGCACCGCCGCCCGCGTCACCGCCGCCCTCGGCCGCACCGACATCGGCGTGGTCAGCAACCCGGAGTTCCTGCGCGAGGGCACCTCCGTCAGCGACTTCCTCCAGCCCGACCGGGTCGTCATCGGCTCCGAGAGCCCCTGGGCCGCCGCACAGGTCGCCGAGCTGTTCGCCGGGGTCGACGCGCCCGTCGTCATCGCCGACGCGGCCAGCGCCGAGGTCGTCAAGTACGCCGCGAACTGCTTCCTCGCCGTCAAGCTGTCCTACGTCAACACCCTCGCCGAGCTGTGCGAGCAGGCCGGCGCCGACATCGGCCGGGTCACCGCGGCCCTCGGCCAGGACCACCGCATCGGCGGCGCGTTCCTGCGCCCCGGACCCGGCTGGGGCGGCTCCTGCCTGCCCAAGGACACCCGCGCCCTGCTCGGCACGGCCGAGGCCCTCGGCGTGGACTTCCCGCTTGTGCGGGCCGCCATCGACACCAACTCCCACCAGCGGACCCGGATCGCCGACAAGATCGTCCGGCTGTGCGGCGACGCCGACGGATCCCTCGCCGACGTACGGATCGGGCTGCTCGGCCTCACCTTCAAGGCCGGCACCGACGACCTGCGCGACTCACCGGCGCTCGCCCTCGCCGTCGAACTCGCCCGCCGCGGCGCCGAACTCACCGCCCACGACCCGGCGGTCCCCGTCACCCGGAACACCGAGCTCCCCGCCGACATCACCGTCGTCGACGACCCTCGCCAGGCCGCCAAGGGCGCCTCCGCGCTGGTTCTGTGCACCGAGTGGCCGCACTACCGCACCCTCGACTGGACCCGGATCGCGGCCGATCTGCACCGCCCCTTCGTCGTCGACACCCGCAACCACCTCGACCCGGCCGCCCTCAGCGCCGCGGGCCTCGCCTGGCACGGCACCGGCACCAGCCCGGTCGAGCCCGCCTGACCGCCGTATAGGCCCCTGAGACCGTAGAGAAAGGTCCGTCACCATGCGGGTGCTGTGCAGCATCACCGGCTCGCCCTCCCACGCGCGCGCCTGCCTGCCGCTCGTGCGCGCCCTCGGCGAGGCCGGGCATGACGTCCTCGTCGTCACGGCCGACAAGCTCGCGCCCGTGCTCGCCGGTGAGCGGGCCCGTATCGAGGGCGTCTACACCGACATCACCGCCCAGGGGATGCGGCTGCTCTTCGAGGGCAAGCTGCCCATCCCCAAGGAGTTCAGCCGCTTCGCTCACGAGCTGTGGGCCACCCTCGGCTGCGGGCCCCAACTCGTCGACGTCTACCACCTGTTGCTGCCGCTCGCCCGCGACTTCCGCCCAGACGTCGTCCTGCGCGACGGCTACGAGTTCGCAGCCCTCCTCGTCGCCGAGACCCTCGGCGTACCGCACGTGCCCGCGCCGTCCGGCTCCGGCCAGTTCCTCGACCCGGCGCTGCTGCTGCCGCTGCTGAACGACCGGCGCCGCGAGCTCGGCCTGCCCGAGACCGACGACCCGGTCGCCGTCTACCGGCACGGACGGCTCGACTGCATGCCGGCCCCCTACACCTTCGCCCGCCCCCTCGCCCCCGACGCCGTCGCCTACCGCCAGCCCCGCACCGTCACCCGCGGCGAGTCCCTGCCCGACTGGTTCCCCGAACTGCCCGCCGACCGGCCCCTCGTACTCGCCTCCCTGGGTACCGGACTGCCCGGCACCGTCCTCGAATTCCTCGACAAGGCACGCGAGTTCGGCGCCCCCATCCCCGTCTACGACCCCGCCGAGCCTCTGAACACGGTCGTCGAGGCCCTTTCCGCACTGGACTGCGCGGCCGTCGTCTCCACGCTCGGCATGCCCGTCGACACGACCAAGGCCGCCCCCCACGTCCGCGTCGTCGACCGCTTCCCGCAGCAACTCCTCCTTGAACACGCCGACCTGTTCGTCACCCACGGCGGCTACAACGGCATCCGCGAGTCCGTGCGCGCCGGCGTCCCCATGGCGGTACGGCCCATGTTCGGCGACCAGCAGTACAACGCGCTGCGCGTCGCCGACCTCGGACTCGGCGAGCACATCGCCTCCCGCGGCGCCGAACCCATGCTTCAGGCCTGCCGTCGGCTGCTGGCCGACGAGACCGTCGCCGACGAGGCGCGGCGCGCCCGGAAAGAGATGCTCGCACTGCCGGGCCTCGACGCGGCCGTGACCCACCTGGAGGTCCTGGCCCGCATGTGACCAACCTCCTTCGCGGACACCGCCGACGCGGCCCCCAGAGCCTGTGTCATATCCCCGGTCGGATCAGCGCGCGGCGTCTGGTGCGTGCGATCGCAAGGCGCCGGAAAGTCCTTGATGGGGGGTGCCCCCGCGCGAGCGAAGCCGAGCGTGGGGGAGGAGCTGCTAGGGCTTTTCGGCAACGCGGCGAGCGTGCGTGCCAGGCGTCGCGCGCCCGGCCGGGGAAATGACACAGGCTCTCAGCGGCCCGTCGGCGCCGTCATGATCCCGCGCCGCGGTCCAGTCCTTGTGTTTCCACCAGTCGACTGTCCGAATAATCGGACCAGAAGCGCGAACAGATCAGGCCACACCCCCACATTCCCGGCCGCCGCGCACCCGACCCCCACAGGTCCGTTTCAGTTTCCGAAAACGTGGCGACGAGTCATCCGCGGGAGAGAACGTGTCCGAACAAGCTCGCTCCACCTCGGCCACCCGCCCGTTCGCGGGCACCCCAAGCCCCTGGCTGCTGACCGGACGGGGCACCCGGGCCGTACGGGAGCAGGCCCGCATCCTGCGGACCCTCGCCCGCGACGGAGCGCCGGACCGTATCGCGGCGGCTCTGCTGAACAGCGCCGACCCCACCCACCCCTGCCGCGCCGCCCTCACCGCGACCACCCCCGAGGACCTCGCCGCCGCCCTGGCCGCCCTCGCCGACGGCACCCCCTGCGACCACGTCACCGAGGGCAGGTCCGTCGCCCGCGACAGCGGACCCGTCTTCGTCTTCCCCGGCCACGGCTCCCAGTGGCCTGGCATGGCCCGCGAACTCCTCGACACCTCACCGCAGTTCGCCCGCCACATGGCGGAGTGCGCCGACGCCCTCGCCCCGCATCTGGACCACAACACCCTGGACGTCCTGCGCGGGGGCGCTGCCCTCGACACACCCGAGGTCACCCAGCCCGCCCTGTTCGCCGTCATGGTGTCCCTGTCCGCCCTCTGGGAGGGCGCCGGGGTACGGCCCGCGGCGGTCGTCGGCCACAGTCTCGGCGAGATCGCCGCTGCCTGTGCCGCCGGCGCTCTGACCCTGGACGACGCGGCCCGCGTCGCCGCGAGCTGGGGCACCGCACAGCGCGTCCTGCACGGACGCGGCGACATGGTGTCCGTGCTGATGCCCGTCGAACGGCTGCGGGAACGCCTGGCGTCCTGGCACGGCAGGCTCGTCCTCGCCGCCGTCAACGGCCCCGACAACGGCGTCGTCGCCGGCGACGCCGACGCCGCGGCCGAACTCCGCGCCGAGCTGAGCGCCGAGGGCATCCGCGCCCGCAGCGTCGACTACGGCGTCGCCGCCCACTCACCGCACATAGACGCCATCACCGACCGCATCCGCACCGACCTCACCGGCCTCACCCCACGCGCGGCCCGCGTCCCCTTCTACGCGGGCTCCGCCGGCACAGCCGTCGACGGCGTCACCCTCGACGGGCACCACTGGGCCGCCTGCCTGCGCGACCCCGTCGAGTTCGCCGCCGCCGTCCGCACCGCCCTCGACGCGGGCCACCGCCACTTCCTGGAGATCAGCCCGCACCCCCTGCTAGCCCCCGGCCTCGAGACCGTCCTCACCCGGGCGGGCGTCACCGGCACCGTCCACACCACCCTGCGCCGGGACGCCGGCGGCGTCGACCGCTTCCAGCGCGCCGTCGCCGAATACTGGACCACCGGCGGCGAACCCGATTGGGCCGCCCTGCACGACCCCGCCACCGACCCGGCCGGCCTTCCGGCCGAACTCGCCGACGCCGCCGCCGTCGAGGACCCCGACACCGACGGCACGCCGCCCCTCGGCGTCCAGGCAGCCGCCCTCCGCGACCGCCTCGCCGCCCTGCCCGAACCCGACCGGCGCACCGCCCTCGTCGACCTGGTCCGCACCCAGGCCGCCGACCTGCTCGAACTGCCCGGCGGCGCCCCCGCCCACGTCTCCTTCCGTGACCAGGGCGCCGAGTCGGCCACCGCCCTCGCCCTCCGCGACCGCCTGCGCGCCGCGACCGGACTGCCCCTCGCCCCGACCGTCGCCTTCGACTACCCGACCCCGGCCGCCCTCGGCCACCACCTCTACGACCAGCTCTACGGCACCACCGAGCCGACCCCGGCGCCCTCCCCCGGCACGCACGGCGACGAGCCCGTCGCCGTCGTCGGCATGGCCTGCCGCTTCGCCGGCGACGCCGACTCGCCCGAGGCCCTGTGGCAGCTCCTCCTGGACGGCACCGACGCCGTCACACCCCTGCCCGACGACCGCGGCTGGGACATCGAGGGACGCCACGACCCCAGCGGCACCGCACCCGGCGGCTTCCTCCAGCGCGAGGGCGGATTCCTGCGCGACGCCGCCGACTTCGACGCCGCCTTCTTCGGCATCAGCCCGCGCGAGGCCCTGGCGATGGACCCGCAGCAGCGCCTCCTGCTCGAGACGACCTGGGAGGCCCTGGAGCGCGCGGGCATCGACCCGGCGACCCTGCGCGGCACGGCCACCGGCGTCTACCTAGGCCTCATGACGGTCGACTACGACCGAGCGGCCGCCACCGCGGCCACCGACGTCGCCGGCCACGTCCTCACCGGCAACGCCGTCAGCGTCGCCTCCGGCCGTATCTCCTACACCCTCGGCCTGGAGGGCCCCGCCCTCACCGTCGACACCGCCTGCTCCTCCTCCCTGGTCGCCCTCCACCTCGCCTGCGAGGCCCTGCGCGCCGGCGCCGCGACGACCGCCCTCGCCGGCGGCGCGACCGTCCTGCCGAGCCTGGAGATGTTCGCCGAGTTCTCCCGCCAGCGGGCCCTCGCACCCGACGGCCGCTGCAAGGCCTTCTCCGCGCGGGCCGACGGGTTCTCGCTCAGCGAGGGCGCCGGGATGCTGGTGCTGATGCCGCTGTCCGAGGCCCGCCGCCAGGGCCGCGAGGTGCTCGCGGTGATCCGCGGCAGCGCCATCAACCAGGACGGCGCCTCCAACGGCCTGACCGCCCCCAGCGGCCCCGCCCAGCAGCGCGTCGTCCGCCAGGCCCTCGCCAACGCCGGCCTGTCCCCGTCGGAGGTCGACGCCGTCGAGGCACACGGCACCGGCACCCGGCTCGGCGACCCCATCGAGGCACACGCCCTCACCGCCGCCTACGGCCAGGGCCGCGACGAACCGCTCTGGCTCGGCTCGGTCAAGTCCAACATCGGCCACACGCAGGCCGCCGCGGGTGTCGCCGGCGTCATCAAGATGATCATGGCCCTGCGCGAGGAGCGGCTGCCGCGCACCCTGCACGCCGACGAGCCGTCCCCGCACATCGACTGGTCCACGCTGAGGCTGCTTCAGGAGGACCGCCCCTGGCCGCGCGGGGAGCGCCCCCGCCGGGCCGGCATCTCCTCCTTCGGCATCAGCGGCACCAACGCCCACCTCGTCCTCGAAGAGGCCCCCGCCGCCGAGGAGACGGAACCGGCCGAGGTCATGAGCCCGCCGCTGGTGCCGTGGGCCGTGTCGGCGCGGAGTGAGCAGGCACTGCGGGACCAGCTGGACCGCCTGACCGCACTCGAAGCCGAGCCAGTCGACATCGGCTGGTCCCTGGCCACCACCCGCGCCGCCCTCGAACACCGCGCCGTCGCCCTCCACCCCGGCCCCGTCATCACCGGGGCCGTGTCGCAGGGCCGTACGGCATGGATGTTCACGGGGCAGGGCAGCCAACGTCCCTGTATGGGGCGGGAGTTGTACGACGCCTACCCCGTGTTCGCGGCGGCGCTGGACGAGGTGTGCGAGCTCCTCGACGCCGAGCTCGGCTTCGAACGGCCGCTCAAGGAGGTGCTGTTCGCCGAGGAACGGGAGGACGGCACCGGGTTCGCGCAGTCGGCGCTGTTCGCCCTGCAGACGGCGCTGGTGGCGCTGCTGCGGTCGTGGGGCATGCGGCCGGAGCTGCTGCTGGGGCACTCGGTGGGCGAGTTCGCCGCCGCGTATGCGGCTGGCGTGTTCGAACTCGCCGATGCCGTACGGCTGGTGGCGGCTCGGGCCCGACTGATGCAGGCGCTTCCGGCAGGCGGCGCGATGGCGGCCGTGGAAGCCTCCGAGGCAGAGGTCGCCGACTGGCTGGTGGACGGTGCGGTGATCGCCGCCGTCAACGGGCCGTCGGCCGTGGTCGTGTCCGGTACGGAGACGGCGGTCGAGACCGTCGCCGAGCGAGCTCGGGACACGGGCCGGCGTGCGACGCGGCTGCGGGTGTCGCACGCGTTCCACTCGCCGCTGATGGAGCCGGTCCTGGCGGAGGTCACGGCGGTGGCGGAGCAGGTGAGCTACCACCGGCCGACCGTTGCCGCGGTGAGCACGTCGACGGGCGCTCCGCTGTCCGATGGTGACTGGACCACCCCCGCCTACTGGGCCGAGCAGATCGTCAAGCCGGTGCGTTTCCACGAGGCGTTGACGGCCGCCCGCGACCTGGGCGCCGGGCGTTTGCTGGAGATCGGGCCCGACCCGGTGCTCACGGCGCTGGCCGGTGACGTACCGGCCGCCGCGACCCTGCGGGGGGACCGCCCGGAGCCGGAGACGCTGCTGACCGCCGTCGCCGAACTCTTCGTCCGGGGCGCCGGGATCGACTGGTCGGCGCTGTTCGAGGGGACCGGCGCCCGCCGCGTCGACCTGCCCACGTACGCCTTCCAGCGCCAGCGGTACTGGCTGAACGATCACGCCCGCCCCGGGCCCCGAGCAGAAGGCGACGGGGGGTTCTGGGAACTCGTCGACCGGGGCGACGCCGACTCGCTCGCCGGGGAACTGGGCGTGGACAGCGGCGCCCCGCTGGACGCCGTGCTGCCGGTGCTCGCCGACTGGCGGCGCAAGCGCCAGGAGGAGTCGCTGCTGGCCGGGCTGCGGTACCGGATCGCCTGGCGGCCCGTCCGGACGCCCGCGGCGGGCATCCTCGACGGGGCCTGGCTGCTCGCGGTCGACGAGGACACCCCCGCCGAGCTGGTCGCCGCGGCCGACAGCGCGCTGCGGGCCGCGGGCGTCGAGGTGACGGTCGTGACCGGACCGGCCGCCGGCCCGGAGATGTCGTACACGGGCGTGCTGTCGCTGCTCACCGACCCCGCGCAGGTGCTCGCCCTGACACAGGCGCACCCGGAGACGCGGCTGTGGTGCGTGACCTTCGGCGCCGTGGCCGTGTCCGGCGGTGAGGGTCCCACGCGCCCCGAGCAGGCCGCCGTATGGGGCCTCGGCCGGGTCGTGGCGCTGGAGCAGCCCGACCGGTGGGGCGGCCTGATCGACCTGCCCGACGATCCGCGACCCAGGCTCTGGCAGCGGGTCGTGGCCGTGCTCGCCGCCGGGGGAGAGGACCAGGTGGCCGTCCGCACCACGGGCGTGCACGCGGCCCGGCTGGTACCCGACCGTGCGCGACGGCCCGAGCAGTCCTGGCGTCCGCGCGGCACCGTCCTGGTCACCGGAGCGACCGGCGCCCTCGGCGGGCACCTCGCCCGGTGGCTCGCGACCGGCGGCGCGGAGCACCTCGTACTCATGTCCCGGCGCGGCGCCGACGCCCCGGGCGCCGCCCGACTCGCGGCCGAACTGGGCGAGTCCGGCACGGCCGTCACCTTCGTCGCGGGTGACGTCGCCGAGCGCGAGACCCTCGCGGCCGTCGTGGACGCCCACGAGCCGACCGCCGTCGTGCACGCCGCGGGCATCCTCGACGACGGGCTCGCCGCCGACCTCACCCCCGAACGCCTGACCCGCGTCCTCGCGGTGAAGGCCGAATCCGCCCGGCACCTGCACGAGCTGACCCGGGCCCGCGAGCTGGACGCCTTCGTCCTGTTCTCGTCCATCACCGGCGTGCTGGGCAACGCCGGGCAGGCCGCCTACGCCGCCGCCAACGCCCGCCTCGACGCGCTCGCCCGGCACCGCCGCGCCGCCGGACTGCCCGCGACCTCCATCGCCTGGGGCCCGTGGGGCGGCGACGGCATGGCGGCCGACGAGACCGTCGCCGAGCACTTCCGCCGCCAGGGCATACGGCCCCTGCCGCCGTCCCGCGCCCTCGACGTGCTCCAGCGCGCCCTCGACGAGGATGTCACCTGCACGACCGTCGCCGACGTCGACTGGCAGCGGTACGCAGCCGCCGCGTACACCCCGCGCCCGCTGCTCGCCGACCTGATCGAATCCGCGCCGCCCGTCACCGGCGCCGGGCCGGCCGCGGGCAGCCTCGGCGCCGAACTGTCCGGCCGCACGCCCGCGGAGCGGGACCGGCTGCTGCTCGACCTCGTCCTCGACCAGGTCGCCACCGTCCTGGGACACGCCGACCGCAGCGCCGTGGACGCCGGGCGCGCCTTCAAGGACCTCGGCTTCGACTCGCTGACCGGCGTCGCCCTGCGCCACCGGCTCGCCGCCGCCACCAGGCTGTCCCTGCCCGCCACGCTCGTCTTCGACCACCCCACCCCGACCGCGCTCGCCGCCTTCCTGCGCACCCAGGTCCTCGGCGTCACCACGGACGAGATCGAACGCGGCGGCCCGGCCCTCGCCCCCGTCGGCGCCGACGACGACCCGGTGGTCATCGTCGGCATGGGCTGCCGCTTCCCCGGCGGTGTGACCACCCCCGACCAGCTGTGGGACCTGCTCGCCTCGGGCGCGGACGGGCTCACGCCGTTCCCCGAGGACCGCGGCTGGGACGTCGAGCGCCTCTACCACCCGGACCCCGGCCACTCCGGCACCACCTACGCACGCGTCGGCGGCTTCCTGCACGACGCCGCCGACTTCGACGCCGAGCTGTTCGGCATCAGCCCGCGCGAGGCCCTCGCGATGGACCCGCAGCAGCGGCTGCTGCTGGAGACGGCGTGGGAGGCGCTGGAGCGGGCGGGCATCGACCCGCTGTCCCTGCGGGGGTCGGCCACCGGTGTGTTCGCGGGCACCAACGGCCAGGACTACCGCGAGACGGCCCATGCCCCGGGCGAGGACGTCGAGGGCTACGTCGCCACCGGCTCGGCCGCCAGCGTCCTGTCCGGCCGCGTCAGCTACACCCTCGGCCTGGAGGGCCCCGCCGTCACCGTCGACACCGCCTGCTCCTCCGCACTGGTCGCGCTCCACCTCGCAGCCCAGGCCATCCGCCAGGGCGAGTGCCGCACCGCCCTCGCCGGCGGTGTGACCGTGATGGCCACGCCGGGCATCTTCGTCGAGTTCTCCCGGCAGCGCGCCCTGTCCGCCGACGGCCGCTGCAAGGCCTTCGCGGAGGGCGCCGACGGCACCGGCTGGTCCGAGGGCGCCGCCGTCCTCGTACTGGAACGCCTCTCCGACGCGCGCCGCGCCGGCCACCCCGTGCTCGCCGTGCTGCGCGGCTCCGCCGTCAACCAGGACGGCGCCTCGAACGGTCTGACCGCCCCCAACGGGCCTTCCCAGCAGCGGGTGATCAGGCAGGCGCTCGCCGCGGCCGGACTGCGTCCCGGTGACGTCGACGCGGTCGAGGCACACGGCACCGGCACCAGCCTCGGCGACCCGATCGAGGCGCAGGCCCTCCTCGCCACCTACGGCCAGGACCGCGACGAGCCCCTGTGGCTCGGCTCGGTGAAGTCCAACATCGGCCACACCCAGGCGGCGGCGGGCGCGGCCGGCGTGATGAAGATGCTGCTGGCCCTGCGGGCCGGTGAGCTTCCGCCCACCCTGCATGTCGACGCCCCCTCCAGCCGCGTCGACTGGCACTCCGGTGCCGTACACCTGCTCACCGAGGCACAGCCCTGGGCGCGCGGCGAACGCCCGCGCCGGGCCGGCGTCTCCGCGTTCGGCATCAGCGGCACCAACGCCCACGTCATCCTGGAGGAGCCCCCCGCCGCCGACGCCCCGGCCCCGGCTCGACCTGCCAGCACGGTGCCCTGGGTGCTCTCCGGCCGGACCCGCCGGGCCCTGGGCGCACAGGCCTCCCGCCTCGCCGCCCACCTCGCCGACCGGCCCGGCCTCGACCCGGCCGACGTGGGCCGCACGCTCGCCACCGCCCGCGCCGCCCTCGACCACCGCGCCGTCCTCGTCGGCGACAGCGCGGACGCCCTGACCGAAGTCGCCGCCGCGCTCGCCGACGGTGAGACGACCGGGCTGGTCACCTCGGTGGCCGGCGAGGGCCGCACGGTGTGGGCGTTCACCGGACAGGGCAGCCAACGACCCGGAATGGGCCGGGAGTTGTACGACGGGTATCCCGTGTTCGCGTCGGCGCTGGACGAGGTGTGCGGGCTGCTGGACGCCGAGCTCGGCTTCGATGCACCCCTGCGCACCACGCTGTTCGCGCCGGAGGACGGCCCTGAGGCCGCACTGCTGGAGCGCACCGGCTACGCGCAGGCCGCACTCTTCGCCCTCCAGGTCGCACTCGCCGAACTCCTGCGCTCCTGGGGACTCGCACCCGACGCGCTCGTCGGTCACTCCATCGGTGAACTGGCCGCCGCTCACACTGCGGGCGTCCTCGAACTGCCGGACGCCGTAAGGCTGGTGGCCGCCCGCGCCCGGCTGATGCAGGCGTTGCCCGAGGGCGGCGCGATGGCGGCCGTCGAGGCGGAGCCGGAGGAGGTCGCGCCCTGGCTGACCGACGGCGCGGTCGTCGCCGCCGTCAACGGCCCCGATGCCGTGGTGGTCTCCGGCACGGAGTCCGCCGTGGACGCGGTACTGACCATCGCGCGCGAGCGGGGGCGGCGTGCGACGCGGCTCCGGGTGTCGCACGCCTTCCACTCGCCGCTGATGGAGCCCATGCTGGCCGAGTTCGCCGCCGTCGCCGGCGACCTCACCTACCAGCGGCCTCGGATACCCGCCGTCAGCACCGTCACCGGCCGCCCCCTCGGCGCCGACGACTGGGCGAGCCCGGACTACTGGGTGCGCCAGGTGCGCCGGCCTGTCCTCTTCGACGACGCCGTCCGGACCGTGACCGGCGAACTCGGCGCCACCCGCCTGCTGGAACTCGGCCCCGACCCGGTCCTCGCCGCCCTCGCCCAGCGCACCGTCCCTGACCTGACCGTGGCCGTCGCCGCCCTGCGTGCGGGCCGCGCCGAGCCGGAGACCCTGCTCACCGCCGTCGGCGAGCTGTTCGTACGCGGCACCCGCGTCGACTGGGCGCAGATCTTCCACGACACGGACGCCCGGCTGACCGACCTGCCCACCTACGCCTTCCAGCGCGAGCGCTTCTGGCTCCCGGACCGAACCGCCCACCAGCCCGCTGGTGACGGCTCCGAGGACGTGTTCTGGCAGCTGGTCGACAGCGCCGACCCGGCCACGGTGGCGCACGAACTGGGCCTGCCCGAGGGTGCCTCGCTGGAGGCCCTGCTCCCGGCCCTGACGCGGTGGCGGCGACGGCACGAGGAACGCGCCGCACTGGACCGGTGGCGCTACCGTGTGGTGTGGAAGCCGGTGCCGATGCCGCGCACGGCCCGCCTGACCGGCCGCTGGCTGCTGGCCTCCCCGGCCGGTGCACAGGACACCGACGCCTGCCTCGACGCCCTGCGCGCCGCGGGCGCCGACGCCCAGATCCTCACCGTGCCCTGCGCGCCCGAGGCCGGGGAACTCGCCGCCCGCATCCGCGAGTACGACCCGGACGGCATCGTCGCCCTGCCCGCCGGCGACGCCCTCCCCACACCCCACCTCTCCCTCCTCCACGCCCTGACCTCCGCCGGACTGGAGATCCCGGTCTGGGCCGTCACCCGGTCCGCCGTCGCCGTCGCGACCGGCGAACCGCTCACCCACCCCGACCAGGCGCAGATCTGGGGCTTCGGCCGCACGGCCGCCCTCGAACTGCCGCACCTGTGGGGCGGGCTCGTCGACCTGCCCGACGACGCGGGGCCCGACACCTGGCAGCGACTCGCGGCCGTCCTCGCCGCACCCGGACCGGAGGACCAGCTGGCCGTCCGCGCCTCCGGCGTCCACGCCGCCCGCCTCGCCCGCGACGCCCGAAGCGACACCACCGAAGCACTCACGGCGCCCCCCGGCACCGTACTGATCACCGGCGGCACGGGCGCACTCGGCGCCCATGTCGCCCGCCGCCTCGCCGACCTCGGCGCCGAGCACCTGCTGCTGGTCTCCCGCAGCGGCGCCGAGGCCCCGGGCGCCGACGACCTGCGCGAAGAACTCACCGTGCGCGGCGCCCGCGTCACCCTCGCCGCCTGCGACGTCGGCGACCGCGCCGCACTGGCCGAGCTGATCGCCTCGATCCCCGCCGAAACGCCCCTGACCGGCGTCGTCCACACGGCCGGTCTCCCGCAGGACACGCCGCTCACCGACACCACCCCAGGCGGCCTCGCCCAGGTGGTCGCCGCCAAAGTGACCGGGGCGAGGCACCTGCACGAACTGACCGCAGGCATCGACCTTGACCTGTTCGTGCTGTTCTCGTCCGTCGCGGCCGTCTGGGGCAGCGGTGGCCAGGCCGCCTACGCCGCCGGCAACGCCTACCTCGACGCTCTCGCCCAGCACCGCCGCGCCCTCGGACTGCCCGCCACCTCCGTCGCCTGGGGCCCGTGGAACGGCGGCGGCATGGCCGCCGACCAGGGCGTCGCCGAGCACCTCACCCAGCGGGGCCTCGCCCTCCTCGCGCCGGACAGCGCCCTCACCGCACTGGAGCAGGCCCTCCTCACGGACCGCACCTGCGTCACCGTCGCGGACGTGGACTGGGAGCGCTTCGCCCCCACCTTCACCTTCACCCGGCCCAGCCCGCTCATCGCCGACCTGCCCGAGGTGACCGCCGTCCAGGACGACACACCGGACACCTCCGACGGTGAACTGGTCCGCACGCTGGGCGCGTTGCCCCCGGCCGAACAGGACCGCACTCTCCTCGACCTCGTCCAGTCCCAGGTCGCCGCCGTCCTCGGCCACGCCTCCCCGGCCGGCATCGATCCCGAACGCGCCTTCAAGGAACTCGGGTTCGACTCCCTCACGGCCGTCGACCTGCGCAACCGGCTCGCTGCGAGCACCGAACTCGCCCTGCCCACCACCCTCGTCTTCGACCACCCCACCCCGGGCGCACTCACCACCCACCTGCGCGACCGCCTCCTCGGCACCGGCACGGAACCCGTGGCCGTAGCCGCCCGGATGGCCGACGACGAACCCATCGCCGTCATCGGCATGGGCTGCCGGCTCCCCGGCGGCATCCAGTCCCCGGCGGACCTCTGGGACGTCCTGACGGCGGGCGAGGACCGCATGTCGCCGTTCCCCGACGACCGCGGCTGGGACATCCCCGGCCTGCTGGAGTCCACCTCCACGGCCCTCGGCACCCCGTTCGCCGGACGCGGCGGCTTCATCCCGGACGTCGCGGGCTTCGACGCCGAGCTGTTCGGCATCTCCCCGCGCGAGGCGCTCGCGATGGACCCGCAGCAGCGGCTGCTGCTGGAGACGGCGTGGGAGGCGCTGGAGCGGGCGGGCATCGACCCGACCTCGCTGCGCGGCTCCGCGACCGGCGTCTACGCGGGCGTCTCCGCCAACGGCTACGGCGGCTCGGTGCACGAGGCCGACGGCGAATCCGCCGGCTACCTCCTCACCGGCAGCACCCCCAGCGTCGCCTCGGGCCGCCTCTCCTACGTCCTCGGTCTCGAAGGCCCGGCCGTGTCCGTGGACACCGCATGCTCCTCCGCCCTGGTTGCCCTGCACCTGGCCTGCCAGGCACTTCGCTCAGGCGAATGCGACACAGCCCTCGCCGGCGGCGCCACCGTCATGGCCAACCCCACAGCCTTCGTGGAGTTCTCCCGCCAGCGTGGCCTCGCCCCCGACGGCCGCTGCAAGTCCTTCGCGGACGGCGCCGACGGCACGGGCTGGGCGGAGGGCGCCGGCGTGCTGGTGCTGATGCGGCTGTCCGAGGCACGCCGCCGGGGCCACCGGGTGCTGGGCGTGATCCGTGGCACGGCCGTCAACCAGGACGGCGCGTCGAACGGTCTGACGGCCCCCAACGGGCCTTCGCAGCAGAGGGTGATCCGGCAGGCGCTTGCCGCGGCGGGTCTGCGGGCCGGTGACGTGGACGCGGTCGAGGCCCACGGCACGGGTACGCGTCTGGGCGACCCGATCGAAGCGCAGGCCTTGCTGGCGACCTACGGCCAGGACCGCGACGAACCCCTGTGGCTCGGCTCCGTGAAGTCCAACATCGGCCACACCCAGTCCGCCGCCGGTGTCGCCGGTGTCATCAAGATGATCATGGCCCTGCGCGAGGAGCGGCTGCCGCGCACCCTGCACATCGACGCCCCCTCCTCGCACCTCGACTGGACCGAAGGCGCGGTCCGTCTGCTCACCGACGACCACGACTGGCCGCGTGGCGAGCGCACGCGTCGGGCCGGTGTCTCCTCCTTCGGCATCAGCGGCACGAACGCCCACGTGATCCTCGAAGAAGCCCCGGCGGACTCTCCCCCGGAGCATGAGGAAGAGCGCAGGCTGCCCGTCGTGCCATGGGCGGTGTCCGCGAGGACCGCGACCGCGCTGCGCGCCCAGATCGAACGGCTGACCTCCCTCGAAGCCGACCCGCTCGACATCGGCCTGTCCCTGGCCACCGGCCGCGCCACGCTCGAACACCGGGCCGTGCTCGGCGTGACCGACGGGGCGATCACCGGATCGGTCGTTGAGGGGCGTACGGGGTGGATGTTCACGGGGCAGGGGAGTCAGCGGCCCGGTATGGGGCGGGGGTTGTATGAGGTGTTCCCTGTCTTCGCGGGCGCGCTGGATGAGGTGTGCGGGCTGCTGGATGG
>NZ_JAJFAU010000036.1:16258-33736 GCF_022614595.1 Streptomyces sp. CNQ085 | reverse complement strand
CGCCGGCGGGGCGGGCCGGTGGGGCGGGCCGGCGGGGCGCGGCGGCACACCACCCCGTTCCCGGACGCATACCGCCGCGGCCGGCGGGTACCCCGGCGGCGCACCGATCCCCACGGCACGGGAGGCGGCCGATGCTCCCCCAGACACCGAGGATCCCCACCGACGCGGAGGCCGCCCTGGCCGGGGACCTCACCGTGCCCGACGAGGCCCGCGGCGTCGTGGCCTTCGCCCACGGCAGCGGCAGCTCCCGGCACAGCCCGCGCAACCGGGCCGTGGCCGGGGTCCTGCAGGACGCCGGGCTGGGCACGCTCCTGTTCGACCTGCTCACCGAGGACGAGGAGCGGACGGACTCGGTCACCGCCGAGTACCGCTTCGACATCCCCCTCCTCGCGCGGCGCCTGGTGGCGGCGGTCGACTGGCTCGGCGGCCGTCCGGGCACCGCCCGGCTGCCGATCGGCCTGTTCGGGGCCAGCAGCGGCGCCGCGGCGGCCCTGGTGGCCGCGGCCGAGCAACCCGACCGGGTGCGGGCCGTGGTCTCCCGGGGCGGCAGGCCCGACCTCGCGGGCGGCGCACTGGACCGGGTCACCGCGCCCGTCCTGCTGATCGTCGGCGGCGAGGACCACGAGGTGCTGCGCCTGAACGAGCAGGCCGCCTCACGGCTGTCGGCCCCGTGCACGGTGCACGTGGTGCCCCGCGCCACCCATCTGTTCGAGGAGCCCGGCACCCTCGACCAGGCCGCCGCCGCGGCCCGCGACTGGTTCGTCCGGATGGCCGGACAGACGGTGCCCCGGTGACCCGTCCCGCCGCCGCACCGGTCTCCGGTCTCCGCGCGGCGGGCCCGCCGGAAGCGAGGGGAGACAGACCATGCGCTTCCACGACCGCACGCAGGCGGGCCGGATGCTCGCCGAGCCGCTGCGCGACCTCCGGCGCTCCGGAGAGATCGGCGACCCGCTGGTACTGGCCCTGCCCCGGGGCGGGGTCCCCGTCGGCGAGGAGGTCGCCCGCGCGCTGCACGCGCCGCTGGACGTGCTGGTCGCCCGCAAGATCGGCGCGCCGTTCAACCCGGAGTTCGGCATCGGGGCCGTGGCGGGCGAGGGACCGCCGCTGTTCGACGAGCAGTCCCTGCGGATGCTCGGTCTGACGGCCGGGGACCTGGCCGGGCACGTCGAGCGGGAGCGGGCGGAGCTGCGCCGCCGCGAGCACCTGTACCGCGGCGGCCGTCCCGCCCCGGCTCTGCGGGGCCGTACGGTGGTCGTCGTCGACGACGGACTGGCCACCGGCGTCACCGCGCGCGCCGCGCTGCACGCCGCCCGCGTCCTGGAGCCGAAGGCGCTGGTCCTGGCCGTCCCGGTCTCCTCCGTGCAGGCGGCCACGGCGATGGAGCGGGTGGCCGACCGCCTGGTGTGCCTGGAGACGCCTGCGTCCTTCCAGGGGGTGGGGCAGTGGTACGAGGACTTCCACCAGGTCGGCGACGAGGAGGTGATCGCCGCCCTGAGGGCCTCGGCCACCGCGCGGTGAGGGCACGGCGGCCCGGGGCCGGGGGCCGTCTCAGGCCGCGTCGATCCCCAGTGCGATGGCCCACCGGGTCGCGGCGGCGGACGGTGGGGAGGCCCCGGCGGGCGTGGGCTCCGCACCGGACACACGGCGGAAGGAGGGCGTCTCCTCCAGTCGCAGCCACAGCGCGGCCGGCCCCATCGGCACGGCCGGCAGGAACGGTAGCCGCCAGCCCCGCTCGTGGAGGGCCGCCTCGCCCAGCGCCGTGGCCGGCAGGGCGGCCAGGCCGGCGCCGGCGAGCGGGCCGAGCGTCACCGTGAACGACTGCCACGCTCCGTACAGCCCGCGCCGGCCGGGCGGTGCGAACTCCGTCATCACCGACACCGCGCCGCCGAACTCCCCGCCCGCCGACAGCCCCTGGTCTCCGCGGCCGCCGTCATCGTCCCGTCCTCCCGGTCCGCCGGTGCGTGCCCTGCCGGGTCCCGCCGTGGGTGTCACGGCCGGCCATGCCCCGCCGGCGGAGAGGAGATGTCCGGAACCCGGACCTTACTGTCGGGAGCATGTCACGTCACTCGCATCGTGACGCCCCGGCGCGTCGGCCGGGCGGGTGGCGGCTGTGCGCCGGTCGGAGCCCGGCCGCCGCGTCGCGGAGGGGGCCGCCGAGGGCCCGCCGCCATCCTTGCGGCTGACCCACCCAGCGGACGACCGGCGGAAGGGACACATGTCATGAGCGTGTGCGAGGTATGCGGCAACGACTACGAGATGGCCTTCGAGGTGCGCGCGGCGGGCGCCGTCCACGTCTTCGACAGCCTGGAGTGCGCGGCGCACCGGATGGCGCCCATCTGCGAGAACTGCCAGTGCCGCATCCTGGGCCACGGATCGCAGTCGGCCGACGGCCGGTTCTTCTGCTCCGCCCACTGCGCGCGGACGCAGGGGCACGCGGAGCTGGTCGACCACGGCTGAGCGGCCCGGCGGCCGGCCCGTGCCCCCGGCGCGGGTCCGGTGTGAGACCGTGGCGACGTGAGACATGACCTCGTGACGACCGTGCCGTGGACCCTGCCGGGAGCGGCTGCCGGAGGTGGCCGGGCATGAGGCTCACCGTGCTGGGCGGCGGGGGGTTCCGGGTGCCGCTGGTCCACCGGGCGCTGCTGGAGGACACGGGGGACCGGGCCGGTCGCGTCACCGAACTCGTCCTGTACGACACCGACCGCGCACGGCTGGACGCGATCGGCGCGGTCCTCGCCCACCAGCGGGGGCGGCACACCGGCCCCGCCCCCGCGCTGCGCGCCACCACCGACCTCGACGAGGCGCTGCGCGGCGCCGACTTCGTCTTCTCCGCCATCCGGGTCGGAGGCCTGGCCGGCCGGGTGCGCGACGAACGGATCCCGCTGGCCGAGGGGGTGCTGGGGCAGGAGACGGTGGGCGCGGGGGGCGTGCTGTACGGCCTGCGCACCCTGCCGGTGGCCGTACGCGTCGCCGAGCGGATCGCCGAACTCGCCCCCGAGGCGTGGACCATCAATTTCACCAACCCGGCGGGGATGGTGACCGAGGCGATGGCCGCCGTCCTGCGCGAGCGCGGCCCGGGCGAGCGCGTCATCGGCATCTGCGACTCCCCCGTCGGCCTGTGCCGCCGCGCCGCGCGCGCCCTGGGCGCCGACCCGGACCGCGCCGGCTACGACTACGTGGGCCTGAACCACCTGGGCTGGCTGCGCCGGATCACGGTGGACGGCCGCGACCGGCTGCCCGAGCTGCTGGCCGACCCGGCCGCGCTCGCCTCCTTCGAGGAGGGCAGGCTGTTCGGGACCGACTGGTTGCGGACGCTGGGCGCGCTGCCCAACGAGTACCTGCACCACTACTACTTCAACCGCGAGGCGGTCGCCGCCGTCCGCGGGGCCGGACAGACGCGTGGGGAGTTCCTGCGCGACCAGCAGTCCCGCTTCTACGAGCGGGCACGGCCGGACGACCCGGCGCGGGCGTACCGCGAGTGGGAGCGCACCCGGCGCGAGCGCGAGGAGACCTATCTGGCCGAGAGCCGCGAGGCCTCCGGTGGCTGGGAACGCGACAGCTGCGATCTGGAGGGCGGGGGCTACGACCGGGTGGCGCTGGCCCTGATGCGGGCGATCGCCCGGGACGAGCGCACCACGCTGATCCTGAACGTCCCCGGCCGCGGCGCCGTACCCGGGCTGGACGGGGACGCGGTGGTCGAGGTGCCGTGCATGGTGGACGCCTCCGGCGCGCGCCCGCTGGCGGCCGGCGCCGTGGCGGCCGACCAGCTCGGGCTGATCCTCACGCTCAAGGCCGTCGAGCGGGCCGCGATCGAGGCGGCGCGCACTGGTTCGCGCCGGGCGGCGCTGCGGGCACTGGCACTGCACCCGCTGGTGGACTCCGTGGGGGTCGCCGGGCGGATCCTGGACGCGGCGGGCGGGTTCGGCTGACCCGCCGGAAGCGGGCCGTGCGCAGGGCGCGGGGATACCCGGCCCGGACGGGGGGTACGCGGTGCCGGGTCCGATGTCGTACGACCCGAAAGTGGGACCCGGTGAGTGAGTACGAGCGTTCCCGCACCATGCCCGCCCTGCCAGAGCTGGTCTTCGGCCAGGTCAGCGATCTGGAGCGGCTGGACCGCTGGCTTCCGTCGGACCTCCACGCCCATGTGGAGGACCCTCCGGCCGTGACCGTGCACGAGGACCGCACAGGGCACGATGTCCGGGCGCTGTTCCGCACCCGGCCCGAGCAGTTCCGGGCGGAGTGGGGCACCCGCGACGAGGGTGCGTACGCGGGCTGGCTGCAGGTGGCGGGCATCGGCAGCGGCGCCAGCGAGGTGACCGTGCACCTGTCCTTCCTCGACGAGAGCCACGCGCCCCCGCGGGAGGAGATCGACACCTCCCTCGGCCTGAGCCTGGACAGGCTGGCCGAGGAGGTGCGGATGCGTGTCGAGGACGCGGGCTGAGGCGCGGGCCGGGACGAGAAGGCCGCTCGGGACCGGCGGGGCGCCCCCGAACGCGTCACACGTTCGGGGGCGCCTTCCGCCGAGGCGCACGGGTAGACCTTCCCCATGGCCCCAACCCAACAGGATCTGTACACCGCCCAGGCTCGCTCCCTGCACGGCACCGGCCGGGTGGACGTGTCCGGGAGGGCCGGCCTCCCGGTCGGCACCCCCAGCGAGCTGGGCGGCAGCGGGCAGGGGTACGACCCAGAGCAGCTGTACGCGGCCGCGCTGGCCACCTGCCTGCACCAGGCGCTGGTCATCGCGGCCACCGAGACCGGCGTGGACCCCTCCGGCAGCGAGGTGACCGCCCGCGTCCGGCTCAGCAACGGCGGCGCCCAGCACTACCGTTTCGACGCCACCGCCGACGTCTCGCTGCCCTCCGCCGAGGGGGACCGGCGCAGCCGTGTCATCGAGCAGGCCCTGCGCATCTGCCCCATCAGCGACCAGCTCGACCCCCCTCCGGCATGACCTCGACGACGATCGTCTCGATGTAGTCCGGGGAACCGTCGGCGCCCAGCTTCGGAATGGGAATCGCCTGGCTCTCCCGGTTTGCGCCGCCGTCGAACGACAGCGGGCCGGTCGCTCCCCGTACCTTCCTGGCCCCGTACATCCCGCGGAACATGCGGCCGATGCCCCTGCCGGTCATTGCGCCACCCCCGAAACCGGCCGACCGGACCGCCTCGACCGCGACCAGTATCGCGTCATGGCCATCATCGCCTGGCCGTCCTCGTACGACTCGGACGGGACCACTCCTTCGATCCGGACACGAAGACGAAGGCCTTCCGCAGTTCTCCGGGCCGGCGGGCGCCGATCAGCAGATCCAGGAGGACACCCCCTGTTCGGCGTGGCAGTTGTCGAGCAGGACCAGACAGGAGGGGGCGGTGAACCAGCGCTGGGCACTGTGGCGCAGATCGTCCGGGAAGGCGGCGAACAGCACCCGGTCGAGGAAGCCTCATGTCCTGCGCCGTGCCGTTGTGGCGCCACATGTTGAGTTCCAGCAGCGTGTCCCAGGGGTCCCGAGAGAGCACCAGAGGGTGGTCGCCGAACCCCCGGGGAGTGAAGGATGTCACTTTCCGTGCGAGTACGACAGCGTTGGGCGGCGTGATTCCCGGCCCCGATGGGAGCCGGGAGGAGCCGGGCCTCAGTCCTCCCAGGTGTAGAAGCCCCGGCCGGTCTTGCGGCCCAGCTCACCGCGGGCGACCTTCTCCCGCAACAGCTCCGGCGGTGCGAAGCGCTCGCCCAGGGCGCCGTGGAGGTACTCGGCGATGGCCAGACGCACGTCGAGGCCGACGAGGTCGGTCAGCCGCAGCGGCCCCATCGGGTGCTTGTAGCCCAGGCTCATGGCGGCGTCGATGGCCTCGGGCTCGGCGACGCCCTCCTCCACCATCCGGATCGCCTCCAGGCCGAGGGCCACGCCCAGCCGGCTGCTGGCAAAGCCGGGCGAGTCCCTGACAACGACGTCCTTCTTGTTCAGGGCGCGGGTCCACTCCAGGGCGGCCCGCACGGTGTCGTCCGCGGTCCGCCCGGCCACGACCAGCTCCACCAGGGCGGAGGCGGGCACGGGGTTGAAGAAGTGCATGCCCAGGAACCGATCGGGGCGGGCCAGCGCGGCGCCGAGCTCGGTGACGGACAGGGAGCTGGTGTTGGTGGCCAGCACCGCCGACCCGCCCACGGCCCTCTCCACCGCGGCGAGCAGCCGGGCCTTGAGTGCGGGGTCCTCGGGGACGGCCTCGACGACCAGGTCGGCGCCGGCCGGCAGTCCGTCCACGGCTGTGACGGTGGTGACGCGTGCCAGAACCCGCTCGGCGGGCTCCTCCAGCCTGCCTCGCTCGGCGGCCCGGCGCAGGCCGGTGGCGACACGCTCCAGGGCCGCCGCGGCGGCCTCCTCACCGCTCTCGACGACGACCACGGCCGAGCCCGCAGTCGCGAAGGACTGCGCGATGCCCGCGCCCATCCGCCCGCCGCCCACCACGCCGACGGTTCCCGGTGCCGCTGCCATGAGATCTCCCCTTGTCTGCCGTATCCGCTGCCGTGTCCGCCGTGTGCCGGGGGCGGGGTGACCGTACCGGCGGACGTCCCGTCCCTTGACAGGCGGTTCGGCTCTCGGTTTACCTGACGTCGCCGCAAAGCTAACCGAATGGTCGGTCGGCCTCAAGGGCCGCGAGGCGGGCCCGCGGTGCCGCACGGCGTCCCCGCGGCACGCGTACGACAACGGGGAGCACCACCGGCACGCCTTCCGGGCGGCGGGCGTCACACCGGATGACTGCCGCTCCCTGGCGGACCTCGCGCGCTTCCCGTTCACCACCAAGGCCGATCCGCGCGACAGCTACCCCTATGGCATGTTCGCCGTCCCGATGTCGATGTCGTCGCCCCGGAGACCCTGGAGCGCTCGGTGGGCAGGATCCGCCATGCCGTCGACGCCCGTGAGGGCTGACCCCGCGGAACTCCGGACACTCCGGGGCCGGCCGGCCGGGCACCCGGTCGGCCGCCCCCGGACTGCGGCGCACGGCGCGGACTGCGATGATCACAGTCCGCACCGAGGGGGACGGAAGGGATGGATGGGACACCGTGCAGACGTTCCTGCCGCTCCCCGACTTCGCCGGGACCGCCCGTGTGCTCGACGCGCGGCGGCTGGGAAAGCAGCGGGTGGAGGCTCTGCAGGTGCTGCGCGCCCTGACCGTGCCCGGGTACGGCTGGGCCCGGCACCCGGCCGTACGCATGTGGACGGGGTACGAGGAGGCGCTGGTCCGCTATGGCATGGAGATCTGCCGCCACTGGCGCCTGGCGGGACGCGCCGACACCTGCGAGGCCACCATGCTGACCGATCTGCGGCACGCGACCGGCATCGCCGTCCCCCGCTCCCAGGAGGAGCTCGAAGCGGCCGGTGAGCTGCCGCCCTGGCTGGGCGAGCCGTCCTTCCACCGCAGCCACCGCTCCTCCCTGCTCCGCAAGGACCCCGACCACTATGCGCCCCTGTTCACCGACGTGCCGGACGATCTGCCATACGTGTGGCCCGCCTCCGACCGCGACTCCGGCGCGCTGGGAGCGTGAGGGGGCCGGTTTGCGCCTCTCACCCCCTACGCGAGAATCTTGGCAGAGAACAACCGTTCATCCGTGTCGATCATCGAAGGGGGGACCGGGCGGAGCACCCCGGGTGCCGTGCCCCTGTTCTTCCGTGAGCAACCCTCCTCGCTTTCCAGACATCTCCGGGGACGCGCACGCCCGGACCGGCGGCGGTGACGGGCCCACCGCCCCGCACGGCCGCGTCCTGGCCGAGTCGGCGGTCGAGTCGGCGCCGGCGCCGGTCGTCGCGGTGGACCGGCGGGGGCGGGTGTCGCTGGTGAACGCCGCCACGCGGGCTCTGCTGCCCGGCCTCGCCCCCGGAGTCCCGCTGGACACCGGTGTGGCGCCCGGCTGGCTGGTCGCCGCCGCACACGGCGGACGACACGGCGGGCCGGAAGCAGAGGCGGCCGAGACAGCCGAGACGACCGCGGCGGAGGAGCCGATCACGACGGCGACGGCGCACGGCCCCCTCCAAGGGCGCGCCTTCACCGCGTACGCCACTCCTCTGCCGGACGGGCACACCGCCTGGTGGCTGTCGGACGTCACCGGCCGGGAGGACACCGAGCGGTCGCTGCGGTCGGAGCGGGAGAGCACCGCCTTCCTGGCCCGGGCCTCCGCCCGGCTCCAGGCGTCGCTCAACCCGCGCAGGTGCGTGGTGGCGACCGCACGACTGGCGGCCGACCACCTCGCCGACGCGGCCGTCGTGGTCCGCCTGTCACGGGACAGGCGTCCGGAGGTGACCCGGGCCGTCTCCGACGGGCGGCTGGAGGAGGAGATCCTGTCCGCGCCCCCGGAGGAGATGCCGGGGCTGGCCGAGGCGCTGGCCGGCTTCCCGCCGGTGTCCTTCCGGCCGGTCGCCCCCGGCCAGGCCCCCGCGTGGCTGTTGCCCGAGGGCTTCGGCCCCCCGTCCTCCACGGCGGTCGTCCCGCTGCCGGGCAGCGGTGAGGTAGCCGGGGCGATGGTGCTGCTACGGCGTGCCGGGGGCGCCGCCCTGGGGGACGACACCGTGACCCGGGTCTTCGCCGCCCGTGCCGGTGCGGCGATCTCGGCCGCCGCGCTCTACGCGGAGCAGGTCGCCACCGTCGCCGTGCTCCAGCGTGAGCTGCTGCCGCCCGCGCTGCCGCATCCGGAGGGCGTGGAGCTGGCCGGATCCTACCGCCCCGCACAGAGTGCCCAGAGCATCGGCGGCGACTTCTATGACGTGCACCCCGCCGGCGGGCCCGGCCGGGAGACCGACGTCGTGCTCGGCGACGTCGCCGGCAAGGGGCCGGAGGCGGCCGTTCTGACGGGGAAGATCCGCAACACGCTCGCGGCTCTGCGGCTGGTCGAGTCCGACCACGTACGGCTGCTGGACCTGCTCAACCGCGCGTTGCTGAGCGGCCCGCAGAACCGGTTCGTCACCCTGGTACTCGCCTCGTTCGGCACTCCCGACCCCGCCACCGGCCGGATCACCCTGCGGCTGACCTCGGCCGGGCACCCGCCGCCACTGCTCCTGCGGCGCGACGGGACGGTGGAGGCCGCCCCCACCTCGGGCACCCTGGTCGGCGTACTGCCGGAGGCGTCCGCGACCTCCTGCTCCACCACTCTCCTGCCCGGGGAGACCTGCCTGCTGTACTCCGACGGCGTCACCGAGGCCAGGGGCGGACCCTATGGCGAGCTGTTCGGGGAGGAGCGCCTGGCCGACGCGCTGGCCTCCTGCGCGGGCCTGCAAGCCCAGGCCGTCGTCGAGCGCGTCGGGATGCTCACCTCCGAGTGGCTGGCGGGCCGGGAGCACGACGACATCGCGCTGGTGGCCGTCACCGCCGCCCACCGGACCCCGCTGAGCACGGTGGGCGGAACCGTCCGTTCGGGAGACGACCGGTGAACCCGGAGACGGAATCCCTCCGGCGCCGGATGGAGAGCTTCTGGACGGCACTGGAGAACGCGGACGAGCGCTCCGCCGTCGGCCAGGTCACCGAGGCCCTGGACCAGGGCCTCCCGCCCGAGGACATCCTGCTGGAGATCGTCGCGCCCGCGCAGCGGCGGGTCGGCGTGCGCTGGGCGGAGAACCGGCTCACCGTCGCCCAGGAGCACGCGGCCACCGCCGTCAGCGACCGCGCCGTCACCGCGGTCGCCGGCCATCCCGCGGCGCGGGTACCCGCCCGGCTCGGCCGGATCGCCGTGGCCTGCGCCGACAGCGAGTGGCACACGCTGCCCGCCCGGCTGGTCGCCGAGGTGCTGCGACTGCGCGGCTGGCACGTTGACTTCCTCGGAGCCCATGTGTCCACCCGGCAGCTGGTGTCCCACCTTCACTCCACCGGCCCGGACGCGGTGGCCCTGTCGTGCTCCCTGCCCGTACGGCTGCCCGTGGCCCACGCGGCCGTCACCGCCTGCCGGACCGCCGGAGTGCCCGTGCTGGCGGGCGGCGCCGGCTTCGGACCGGACGGCCGCTACGCCCGCCTGCTGGGCGCCGACGCCTGGGCCGGCAGCGCCCGTGGCGCGGCCGAGCGCCTCGCGGCCGGCATCGTGCCCCCGCCCGAATTCCCCCCGACCGCCGAGGAGGCGCTGCCGCACCTGGCCGACCGCGAGCACGCCCTCGTCGACGAGGCCCGCCAGCGGCTCGTCGACGAGGTCGTGGCGGTGCTGCCCGGACGGTTCCCGTGGCTTCGGGAGTTCACCGGGCGCCGGAGGGAGTACACCGTCGAGGACCTCCACCGTGTCGTGGAGTACCTGGTGGCCGCGCTGTACGTCGACGATCCGGGGCTGTTCGAGGGCTTCACCGCATGGACGGGCCGGATCATGACCGCCAGGGACCTGCCCGTCCAGGCCCTGTCCGCGGTGCTGGAGATCATGGCAGACGCCTTCCGCGAGCTGCCCCGCGCCTCGGCGTACATCGCCGCGGCGCGGACCGTGCTCGGCCGCGAACTCCGGCCCCCGCCCCCGTGATCCCGCCTCCGTGATCCGGTCTCCGCGTACCCCGGAGGGGGACGGTCCCTCCGGGGTACGCGGTCAGGCGGTCGTCGAGCCGTGTCCGGGCCGTGTCAGCCCGCGACCAGCAGCGCCCGCGGTACCCCGGGCGACGGCGGGAACGCGTGCCCGGGGACGCGTTCGCCTTGGAAGGGCGGGCGGTCGGCGGCAGGCCCAGAGGCCCAGGGTTCCCGGGGGCTCCGGAAGTCTCAGGGCAGTGGCGGCCGGTCGGTTCCGCGGGGCGCCTGTGTGAAGATCTCCTCGGCGTCCAGTGCCTCGGCCCCCGGGGCCGACCTGGACGGGTCCGCCGGGCTGTGCGCTGGTTCGCCGCGCGACGGCGGCGGGGTGCGGTCGCCGGGGCTGCCCTCCCCGTACCGAGGCAGCCGCAGGGCCGGCGGGGCGACATCGTCACCGCGGGGGTCCATGCGCTCCGGCAGTTCGTCGCAGAACTCCTCCAGATCGTGGCGGGCCAGGGCGGAGGCGTGGTGGCGCAGCAGGTCCATGCCGGTGTCGATCGGCCTGCCGCGACTCTCCACCAGGCCGTCGGTGTAGAACACCACCGTCGCCTCCGGCGGCAGCTCCTCGTAGGCGTCGGGCCAGTGCAGCCCCAGGTCCAAGGTCGCGCTCATGCCCAGCAGGGGGCCGTGGCCTGGCTCCAGGAAGCGGGGAGGACCGCCGGGCGCGACCAGCAGCGGGGGGGGGGGGGCCCCCCCCCCCCCCCCCCGGCGGTGCGGCAGTGGGACTCCGCAGGCGGGGCGCTGGGAGGAGAGGCGGTGTCGATCTTCCGCGGACGGGAAGGGCCGTAGTGTGCCTGAAGTTCCCGTACCCGTGATCGAGCTGGTGCGGCGGCGCAGGGAGCCGGTGGTCGTCCAGGCCCTCCGTTCCACGGCGGCCGCGACGCTCGCCTACTCCGCCGCCCTCTGGCTGACCGACGCCAGAGCCCCGCTGCTGGCACCGCTGACCGCGCTGCTGGTCGTCCAGGTCACCTTGTTCGCCACGATCACCAAGGGCATCACCCGGGTCAACTCCGTGGTGGCCGGTGTCACGGTCGCCGTCGGCTTCAGCTCCCTGGTGGGCCTGAGCTGGTGGAGCCTGGGCCTGCTCATCCTCACCTCCCTGGCCGTCGGGCATCTGGTGCGGGCCGGCGACTTCATCCCCGAGGTGGCGATCAGCGCCATGCTGGTGCTGGGGGTCTCCCACGCCACGGACCTGGCGCTGAGCCGGGTGCTGGAGACCCTGATCGGCGCCGCGGTGGGTCTGCTGTTCAACTTCCTGTTCGTGCCTCCGGTGTGGGTACAGCCCGCCGAGGAGGCGCTGGTGGACCTGGCCGGCCGGATGCGGCGGCTGCTGCTGCGCATGGGCGAGCAGCTGAGCGTCCCCACACCGGTGCACCGGGCGGCCGCCCGGCTCCACGAGGCCCGGCGGCTGGACAACGACATCGCGCAGGTCGACGCCTCCCTCGTCCAGGCCGAGGAGAGCCTGCGACTGAACCCCCGGGTCAAGGAGGCGCTGCTGTCCCGGGTAGTCCTGCGGACGGGCCTGGACACCCTGGAGATCTGCACCACCGTGATGCGCGCGATGTCGCGGACCCTCACCGACCTGGCCAGGGCCCGCGAGGAGGAACCGCTGTTCCCGCACGAGGTGGCCGAGGCCGTGGAGGAGTTGTTCGGCCACCTCTCCGGAGCTGTGCAGAGCTTCGCCGTCCTGGTCACCAGCGCCGACAGCGACAGTTCCGAGGAGGCGGAGGACCGGCTGGCGGCCGAGATGGAGGCCGGGCGCGCCGGGCGCGAACGGGTCGCGCACCTGCTGCTCGCCCGCGTCCAGGAGCATCCGCGCCAGTGGCACCTGCTGGGGGCTCTGCTGTCGGAGTTCGACCGGGTACTGGACGAGCTGGACGTGGAGAAGCGCTCGATGCGTCTGGCGGAGGAACTGGACCGCTACACCCGCGAGGAGCGGGACCGGCACCCGGTGCTGTACGAACTCAAGCGCCGCTTCCGGCTGCCCCGCCGCCGTCGCCGCCGGGGTCCCGAACCCGACCGGGCGGAGGTCTGAGCGCGCCCGGGCCGCTTCGAGGGCCGCTCCTCACCGCGGTCGTGGCTGTACCGCATCGCCACCAACGTGTGCCCGGACATGCTCGGAGGAGCAGGAGGAGCAGGAGGCGTGCCCGCCCCATGGACCTGTCCTCCCCCTCGGGTGCGGAGAACCCGAGGGGGCCCGCCCTCCCGAAGGCCGCCCGGGTGGAGCCGGTACCCGGCGGCCGGGTCCTGCCCGGCGGGGGCGATCCGGCCGAGACGGCCGTGGCGCGGGAATCGGTCCGGCCCGCCTTCGTCGCGGCCCTCCAGCACCTGGCGCCCCGGCAGCGTGCGGTGCTGATCCTGCGCGAGGTGCTCGCCTGGCGGGCGAGCGAGGTCGCCGAACTGCTGAGGCCCCAGTACGGGCCGGCGCCCCGGTGGCGCCCGGGTCCGGTCGCGCGGAACTCCCCCGCCGTCCGCGGCGGCCTGGTCCGTCCGGGTGAAAACGGCGCCGTGCGGACGCCGCGGGGCGGACTCACCCGTTTCGCCCTCCGGCCGGAGGGCACTCCGGCGCGGACACCACAGCGGCCGCAGCGGCCGAGTGAGGAGGCAGCACCGTGGGCGGAGCGGTACGGCTGGATCTGGAGGGCGGGAACGCGCTGGTGACGGGCGGCGCCCGCGGCCTGGGCGCGTCCATCACCCGCCGTCTCGCGCGGGCCGGGGCCGCCGTGCGGGTGGTGGACGTACGCCGCGAGGAGGGCGAGAAGTTCTGCGCCCGGCTCAGCGAGGAGGAGGGCGCGGACGTGCGTTTCCTGGAGGTGGACGTCCGCGACCCGGAGACGGTCGAGACGGCCTTCCAGGGGCTGGACGAGGCCTCATGGCCACTGGACATCCTGGTCAACAACGCCGCCGTGGACGTCTCCAGGCCGATCGAGCGCCTGACCGCCGAGGAGGTCACCCGAGTGGTCTCCACCAATCTGCTGGGCCCGATGTACATGTGCCTGGAGACCTACCGGCGCATGGTCGCCCGCGGTGGCGGACACATCGTCAACATCCTTTCCACGGCGTCCAACCGCACCTGGACCGAGGCCGGCCCGTACTCGGCCGGCAAGTCGGGGCTGCGCGCCTTCACCCACACCCTCTTCAAGGAGGCTCAGCGCGACTGCCCCGGCATCGGGATCACCGGGGTGATCGCGGGCGGTATGGAGACCCCGTTCGTGACGGAGCGCTTCCCCGACGCGGACACCTCCAAGCTGCAGAGTCCCGACATCGTGGCGGACGCGGTCATGTGCGCGCTGGCGGTTCCCGAGGGCAGCGTGATGCCCGAGGTGGTCGTGGTGCCGCGCAGCGAGACCTCCTGGCCGTGACCGGCGCACGGGGCGGCCGGCGCCCGCTCCCACCTCCGTGGCGGGCGGACGCGGGCGCCTGTGCCCCGCGAGGTCAGGCCCGTGTGATCGGTTCCTGGAGTTCGGTCACCCACCCCTCCCCGTCCTGCGGGCACTCCAGGTACAGCTCCCGCGCTTAGCCGGTCGAGCGGTGACCGCTGGTGTCGATCCAGCGGGCCGGGGCCTGGGCGGTGGGCATGACGCGGTCCGTGGGACCGCGGTGGACGACGGTGGCGGCCCGCTCGATGCCGGGCAGGTCCACGATCTCGAAGCCGCCCCCCGCGCCGGGCCCGGCCGCGACCGTGATGCCGACGTGGACGACGACCGCCCCGCCCCCGCCGGGGCGTCCTCGTACCAGGCGATGCCCGGACCGGCCGGCTCCACCCCGGCCCCGCTCCGGTCGGCGCCGTGGACGACCAGCGCCGGGACGGTGACGGCCCGCAGAAGGGTGTGCGGTCGGGCGAGGCCAGGATCGCGGCGTACTGGCGCGCGAAGGACGGGGCGGGCCCGGCGCCCGCGTTCAGCCGCGCCCGCCCTCCTTCTCGCCGAAGGTCACCGAGACCCGCTCGAATCCCAGGGAGCGCAGCAGGCTCTCCAGCATGTCCCGGGTGTTCGCCTCGGCCCGTTCCGCCAGTCCGCTCTCCTGCGCGGCCTCGCCGATGTGCTCGACCGCGAGCCGGTGGACCTCCCGCTCGTCGCCCGGATTGTCGGAGAAGAGGTCGCCGAGCCGGTCCAGCAGACCGCGCTCCTTGGTGACGGCGTACGAGCGCTCGGCGTCCAACGCGGGCTTCTCCAGCCGGGCCTGCGGCAGCCGTACCGTGGCGCTCCTGCGGTCGTCCTCGACCGTGACGGCCTCCTCGCCGAGACCGCCGAGCTCCACGTACGCACCGACGCTGCCCGTGCCGACGAACAGCGTCCGGCTGCCGCGTACCGCGTCCGGCAGGAACCTCGCGTCCTTGTCCAGGTCGACGACGACCTGGAAGGTGCCGGAGGCGCCCTCGTAGCGGCTCATGTCCCTGAGGGACTTCAGCACCGCGGGACCGGTACGGTCCTCGGCCTCGGTGGCGAACGGGTTCTCCAGTCCGGGCAGGAGGCGCGTCTGCCCGGCCAGCAGCGCTCCGGCCGGAAGGAGTGCCACCAGCAGGAGGATGACGATCCACCCCGGGGAGGGCGCTGACCTGTCGGAGCGGACCATCTTCGTTCACCTCTGTCGGCGGCGGACTCGTCGGATGGGATCTTCCCCGAAACCTCCTTGATATGACAGTGAGTTGACGCAACGCCGGCGCGCGTGTCCCACCGGCGGCTCCGGAGGCGGCCGACCGCCCGGCCCGCCCGCTCCCATGCGCCCGGTATCGAACGGAGGTCGGCCCCCAGCGGTCCGCCGGGGCGGCGGCGCGGTGTCACGGCGTGGGTAACGACGGGACGACCTGGGGAGCGGAGTGACGGTGACCGGGTATCCGGCCGGGGCGCGGTACGGACCGGAGCGGTCGGGGCTGGGGATGACGCGCGGCTACGCCGAGGCCGTCGGTCGCCGCCGCTTCCCGCTGGGACACTTCGGCGGGGAGGCGGGCGACCGGCCCGCGCGCCCACGCGGGTCCGGCCGGCTCAGGGCGCCCTGTTCTCGACCGAGAACAGGGCGCCCTGCGGGTCCCGGACGACCGCCTGCCGCCCCGAGGGGGTGTCGGCCGGGGCCGAGACCACCTCGGCCCCCAGCGCCTCCGCCTTCACCGCCGCCGCGTCCACGTCCTCGACACGGAAGTGGACGTGCCAGTGCGGCCGAATCCGCGGATCGGGCGCGTCCTCCACCGCTCCGCCGCTCAGTCCCGCCACGGTGCGTCTGTCGATGCGCAGGATCACCCGGTCGTGCTCGTAACGGATGTCGTAGCGTCCGGGATCCCCCTTGTCCCAGCCGAACACCTCACCGTAGAAGAGCGCGGCGGCGAAGGCGTCGCGGGTGAGCAATTCCAGCCAGGAGGGGGCGTTGACCCTGCTCCCGGCCTGCCACTCCGGGTCGATGCCGCCCTCCCAGATCCCGAAGACCGCTCCCGCCGGGTCGGCCGCCCACGCCACCCGGCCGGAGGCGAACCGCACCGGGCCCACGGCGACGGTCGCCCCGCGTTCGCGCACCCGGCCGGCCGCGGCATCGACGCTGTCGGAGGCGAAGTACGCGGTCCAGGCGGTGAAGGTGCGCAGGCTGTCCTTGGTCTCCCCCAGCCCGGCCACGGGGGTGTCCCCGGCCAGCGCGACGGCGTAGTGGCCGAGCCGCTGCGAACCCGGCCGGTACCGCCAGCCGAAGAGTTCGCCGTAGAAGCGCTGTGCGGCTTCCGGGTTGGGAGCCAGCAGGGTGACCCAGCAGGGCGCGCCCTGCGGCACGCGCTCGGTCTCCGTCACGGCCGATCACCACACCGTCTCTCGTCCGGGCCGTCTTGTCAGGCCGTCTCGCCGGGCCTTCCCGGTCCGATGCTGCCCTCTCACGACACCGGGGGAAACCGGCGTCCACCAACCGGAGCAACGGACGCCCCCGGCGCGATCCGTTCAGGGACTGCGCCAGGAGTCGCTCCCCGGATGGGAGCCGGCCTGCGGTCCCATCCGCAGCATGCCGCCGCCGACCGCCCACGACGCGCCGGTGACGTAGTCGGCGTCCGGCCCGGCGAGGAAGGTGACCACGGCCGCCACCTCGCGGGCGTCGCCGGGCCGCCCCGCGGGGATGCCGGACCGCTTCTCGGTGGTCACGTCAGGGAAGGTCGGCGACATCGTCGACGGCGCCCTCGGGCCGGTCCGCCCCATCATCCTGATCACCGGAGCGGGCGGCATGTTCGGCGGTGTGCTGGAACTGTCCGGCATCGGAAGCGCGCTCAGCGACTCCCTGTCGGGCCTGGGCATGTCACTGATCGTCCAGGCCTTCGTGATCGCCACCCTGCTGCGCGTCGCCCAGGGCTCGGCAACGGTCGCCCTGGCCACCGCCTCCGCCCTGACAGCCGGCGCGGCCCGCGCCGCGGGCCTGAGCGATCTGAGGCTCACTCTGCTGGTGGTGGCCGTCGCGGCGGGCGCCACGGTTCTCTCGCACGTGAACGACTCCGGCTTCTGGCTGGTGAGCCGCTTCTTCGGAATGGACGTCAAGACCACCCTGCGGACCTGGACGGTGATGGAGACCACCCTGGGCCTGTCGGCGTTCCTGATCGCCCTCCCCCCGCCGCCTTCCCTCTTACGGGGGCACGCGGAGGACACCGCGGTTCCCGTCCGGCCCACGGGGATAACCGTCCGTCCTCACGGTATGCGCCCCGCCGGGCCGGTGAGCGGACGGCCGTCGTCATGCGCACGGGCTCCCGTCGGGGTTGAATGGCAGAAAGTAGCGTCGCACTCTCATGGAGCGAGGCAGCCGAGTGAGCCCGACCACAGATCGCCACGACACCGGTCCCGGTCCCGCGCGGGGCGGCGCGGTGGTGTTCGTGCTGGACGGGGACGGGACCGTGCTGGAGTGCACGGCCGGCGTGCTGGACCCTCGCCGTCCTGCACGACCTCGACCTGGCCGCCCGCCTTTGCGACCACCTCGTGGCGCTCCACGCGGGCCAAGTGGTGGCCGCGGGCCAGG
>NZ_JAJFAU010000036.1:0-16248 GCF_022614595.1 Streptomyces sp. CNQ085 | reverse complement strand
CAGGTCCGCGGACAGCTCATCGCGGAGCTCACCACCGCCCCCGGCCTCTGGGACGGAGCCGCCGGCCGCTCCGGTCCCGAGCCCCTGGAAATCCGTACGACCCTGCGCCACCGGGACGGCACGTCGGTCGAGGTCGACGCCGAGGTGCTGCCGCTGCCCGCCGGCGGTGAGGCGCGCTTCCTGGTGTGCGCCGTTCCGTCCGCCCTCGGGCGGCGGTGGATGGAGGACCAGTCGCTCATCCGCGCGCTGTTCGACCAGAGCCGTATCGGGCTGGTGGTCCACGACACCGAACTGCGCACGACCCGCGCGAACCTCGGTCCGGAGTTCTTCGGCGTCCCCCTGGCCACGGATCCCTGGCGGCACACGCCCGGGCAGGATCTGCGGGCGATCCTCGTGCCGGAGGACGCCGACGCGATCGAGGAGCAGTGGCGGCGGGTCCTGCGGACCGGGGAGGCGGTCATCGACTGGGAGCACTCGGCACGGCGCCTGAAGGCTCCCGACCAGGAGCGGATCCTGTCCTCCTCGGCATTCCGGCTCGAGGACAGACACGGCCGCGCCATCGGGGTCGCCGCGGTCTTCACCGATGTCACCGAGCAGCACACCGCGCGGCGGCGGTTGGCCCTCCTGCACGCCGCCGCCGCACGGTTGGGACAGACCCTGGACACCACTCGCAACTCCGAGGAGCTGACCCGCATCCTGGTGCCCGACTTCGCGGACCTGGCCTGTGTGGACCTGGTGGACAAGGTGATCCAGGGGGACGATCCCGGGGTCTTCTCCACCGGGACGCCGCTGCGCCGGATCGCGGTGGCTCCGGCCGGCACCTGGCCCGCCGAGACGTACCAGCGCGGGGACCCCGTCTACGCCAGATATCTGGAGAGCGATGCCCTCCGCGACGGCCGGGCCGTACTCATGCCCGACCTGGCCGACCTGAGGGAGCAGTTGGCTCCCGACCTGGAGCGACAGCGGCTGTTGTTCCCGGAGGCGGCCGCCTCGGCGCTGATCGTCCCGCTGCGCGCCCGGGGGCGGGTGCTGGGCGTGCTGGGCCTGTGGCGCGGCCGGGACCGGCTCCCCTTCGGCGTGAACGATATCCCCCTGGCGGAGGAAGTCGCCTCCCGGGCCGCGCTCAGCGTGGAGAACTCCCGCCGCTACTCCTCCGAACTGCGCACCGTGGAAACCCTGCAGCGCAGCCTGCTGCCCCCGGCCGGAGCGGAGTTCACCGCGGCTGAGACCGCCGGTACCTACGTACCGGCCGGCACCGCCGCGGGGATCGGCGGGAGCTGGTACGACGTCATCCCCCTGTCCTCCACGCGGGTCGCGTTCGTCATCGGCGACGTGGCCGGACACGGGCTGGGCGCGACGGCCACCATGGGCCGGCTGCGCACCGCCGTGCAGACCCTAGCCGACCTCGACCTCCCCCCCGAAGAGCTCCTCACCCACCTCGACGACCTGGCCACCCGTCTGGCCTACACTGAGCCGCAGCCGGACGGCAGCGCGGGCGGGGTCGTGGGCGCGAGCTGTATGTACTGCGTCTACGACCCGGTCACCGGGCGCTGCGCGATGGCCAGCGCGGGCCATCCTCCGCCGATCCTGACCAGCGCCGAGGGACGCACCCGCGATGTGGACCTCAAGCCCGGCCCCGCCCTGGGAGTGGGCGGCATGCCCTTCGAGCCCGCCGAGTTCCACCTGGGCCCGGGTAGCGTACTGGCCTTCTACACCAACCAGTTGGTGGCCCATGACAAGGTGTCCTCCGAGGGCCTGACGCGGCGGCTGCGCGAGAGCCTGCACGCCGCGGTGAAGGCCGGCGGGTCCCCCGCCGACATCGGACGCGCCGCCGTCGACCGCGTCCTGACCGAGCCCGCGGCCGACGACATCGCCCTTCTCGTCGCCCGGGTGCGGGCACTGCCCGACGGCGCCACCGTGACCTGGCGGTTCACCGCCGACCCCACCGTCGTCGGCCAGGCCCGGGAGCTGGTCGCCGCCCAGCTGAGCACCTGGGGCCTGGAGGAGATGGCCTTCACCACCGAGCTGATCGTCAGTGAGCTGGTCACCAACGCCATCCGTTACGCCGGCTCTCCCATCGGGCTGCGGCTGATCAAGGACAAGACCCTGATCTGCGAGGTGTCCGACCCCAGCCAGACCCAGCCCCATCTGCGCCGCGCCCGGCTGACCGACGAGGGCGGCCGCGGTCTCTTCCTCATCGCCCAGCTCGCCCACCGCTGGGGCAGCCGCTACACCCCCTCGGGCAAGACCATCTGGACCGAGCAGACGCCGGGGGGCGCCCCCGAGATCCCCCTTGACCTGTTCTGAGCCTGGTGTTCACGATCCTGACGCTGCCTCACAGAACCTCTCTCCGCCGGTTCTCCGGGAGCGTTCGCATCGGACATTCCCGCGGGATCCGCGGCCGGATACCGCCGGCGCAGGTGTCGGCCGCCCGTGACCGGCTACCCGGACAGGAAGAGCCGTCCCAGCAGTCCTCGACAGCGCGGCCTTCCGCCGGCGCCGACGTACGGGAGACACGCCCGTGACCCACACACCGCCGAACAGCACCGTGCCCGGCACATCCCGCCCAGTGCGTACCGCCGACGCGCGGCGGGCCGAACGCGACCTGTGGGGGCTGCTGCTGGTGGCGTGCGCGGTGCCGCTCACCGGATCGGTGCTCGACTTCGCCCGGTTGTCCGGCGCACCAGTGGAGGGATGGTCCGGCGCGGTACTCCCGTGGCTGCGACTGCTGTGCTCGCTGGCCGCGGGCTGCCTGTTGGCCGGGCTGCTCGCACGGCGGCGCGTGTCGCGGCGGCGCGGCGCCGCACTGGCCGTGACGGCCGTCGCCGGTGCCGCCCGCATCGCCGAGTTCGTGCGGACCGGTGAGGTCCAGGGGGTGGTGGGCAGCGTCGCCACCACCGTCCTGCTGGCCTGGCTCTGCGGTGAACTGGCGGCCCGGCACGGGGCCGGGTGGCGCGGGCTGGGGGTCGGTCCGTCCGGTGCGCGACCCGCGGCCGAACGGCTGACGGCCGCGATGGTCTTCGGGGCGGTCTTCGTCCTCGCCTACACCACCGTCACCTGGATGGCGGGCCTCCAGACGGGTCTGCCGAGGGCCGCGCCCTGGCTGCCCGTCCTGGACCGCGCCCAGAGTGCGGCGCTGGGCTGGAGCGGCCCCGCGGACATGGTGGCCAACATCCTGTTCACCGGCGTCGCCGAGGAGATGGTGCTGGTGGGGGCCGTCGTCGTACTGGGCCGGGCGGCGGGCCGCCCTCTGTGGGTGATCTGCGCGATCAGCCTGGCGCTGCGGGTGACGGCGCATCTGTACCTGGGCGTGCCCGGCATCGCCCTGCTGCTGCTCGGCTCGTGCGCCCTCCTGCTCTACCTGCGCTGTCGCAGGCTCACCCCGCTGGTCGCCGGGCACATCGCCTACGATCTGGCGGCCTCCTCCGTCCCCTCCCCCGAGGCGCTGAGCGCCTGGGTCCTCGCCGTCCTGCTGGGCACCGGCGCGGCGTTCGCGGCATGGTTGCTGTGGTTCTCGCCGGACGGCTCCCACGGGCGCCAGGCGCCCGGCAGGGGGGCCGGAGCGCGTACGGCCGTCTCCCCCGGTCCCGGTCGCCGTACCGCTGCCGCACCGGAGGCCGGACACCCGGACAGCGCCGTCGCCGCCGACGCCCCGCGCCCGTAGGAACCGCGCGAACCTTCGGAAAGCAAGACGGAAAGGGGCGGTGAAGGCATTCGCCTCACACGCCCACCGAAGGGTCAAAAGCCGATCGAGCCGGGCGGCGGTGTTATCCACGTCGGGGCGGCCTGTCGGATGAGACCGCCCGTGGAGAGGACGGGAACCGGAGCCGCGGACGCGCGCCGGACAGGCGGCGCGGCCAGGGTACCGGTCGGAGCTGGCGGGTCGAGAGGACACGGGCATGGCAGTGCGGACGGACGAGTCGGGGCAGACACGGGAGAAGAAGAGAACCGTGGGGGCGGTGGTGGTCGACTGGCTGACCACCACCGACCACAAGAAGATCGGCACGCTCTACCTCGTCAGCTCCTTCGGCTTCTTCACGATCGCCGGCGTGCTGGCCCTGCTGATCCGGGCCGAGCTGGCCCGTCCCGGCACGCAGATCCTCTCCAACTACCAGTACAACCAGTCGTTCACCATGCACGGCGCGGTCATGCTGCTGCTGTTCGCCACCCCGCTGTTCGCCGGCTTCGCGAACTGGATCATGCCGCTGCAGATCGGCGCGCCCGACGTGGCGTTCCCGCGGCTGAACATGTTCGCCTACTGGCTCTACCTCTTCGGCGGGCTGATCGCCCTCTCCGCCTATCTCACGCCCGACGGCGCGGCCGACTTCGGCTGGACGGCGTACACGCCCCTGTCGGACGACATCCGCACACCCCAGGTCGGCGGCGATCTGTGGATCATGGGCTTCGGCCTGGGCGGTTTCGGCACGATCCTGGGCGCGGTCAACTTCATCACCACGATCATCTGCATGCGCGCCCCCGGCATGACGATGTTCCGGATGCCGATCTTCACCTGGAACGTGCTGCTGACCAGCGTGCTGGTCCTGCTCGCCTTCCCGGTGCTGGCCGCCGCGCTCTTCGCCCTGGAGTCGGACCGGATCTTCCAGTCGCACATCTTCGACCCGTCCAACGGCGGCGCGCTGCTGTGGCAGCACCTGTTCTGGTTCTTCGGCCACCCCGAGGTCTACATCATCGCGCTGCCGTTCTTCGGCATCATCACGGAGGTCATCCCGGTCTTCAGCCGCAAGCCGATCTTCGGCTACATCGGCCTGATCGGCGCCACAATCGCCATCACCGGCCTGTCGGTCACCGTGTGGGCGCACCACATGTTCGCCACCGGCGCTGTGCTGCTGCCGTTCTTCGCCTTCATGTCGTTCCTGATCGCGGTGCCCACCGGCGTGAAGTTCTTCAACTGGCTGGGCACCATGTGGAAGGGCTCGCTCAGCTTCGAGACGCCGATGCTGTGGGCACTCGGCTTCCTGGTCACCTTCCTCTTCGGCGGGCTCACCGGCGTCATCCTGGCCTCCCCGCCGCTGGACTGGCATGTCACCGACAGCTACTTCGTGGTGGCGCACTTCCACTACGTGGTCTTCGGCACGGTCGTCTTCGCGATGTTCGCCGGCTTCCACTTCTGGTGGCCGAAGTTCACCGGGAAGATGCTCGACGAGCGGCTCGGCAAGATCACTTTCTGGGTGCTGTTCATCGGCTTCCACGGCACCTTCCTGGTCCAGCACTGGCTGGGCGCCGAGGGCATGCCGCGCCGGTACGCCGACTACCTGGCGGCCGACGGCTTCACCGCGCTGAACACCGTCTCCACCATCGGTTCGTTCCTGCTGGGCATGTCGTTCCTGGTGTTCTGGTACAACGTCTGGAAGACGGCGAAGTACGCGCCGAAGGTCACCGTGGACGACCCGTGGGGCTACGGCCGCTCGCTGGAGTGGGCGACCTCCTGCCCGCCGCCGCGGCACAACTTCGTCACCCTGCCGCGGATCCGTTCCGAGTCCCCCGCGTTCGACCTGCACCACCCGGACGTCGCGGTCATCGACCAGGCCGAGAACACCGGGCGCAGGGACATCGCCGACGTCTCGGCGGAGCGGCGCCACGACGTGGGGTGACCGCGGAATCGAACGCGAAGGATCCGCAAACGGTGTAATCCAGGCATCCCCGGGAACGCGATCCCCACGTCGGCGCACGCCGCCGACCAGCGCTCCGACCCTTCGGGAGGACGACATGGTCACGCACGGGAAGAACAAGACCGGCGCTGCCCGGGACGACGAGCTCAAGCAGGAGATGGAGGGTGAACTCCGCGCGGGCCGGTCCCTGCGCATGGAGGAGGACCACGAGCTCCAGCCCTCTGGCGAGGACCAGCCCGACGTGGACCGCGCGCCGAACACCGTGCTCACCGGCGGCACGCCCCCGGGGATGGACCAGAACGACGTCGAGCTGCGCAGTGAGCTGGCCCGGCACCTGGGCCCGGGCCTCTACCCGGCCGACCGCGACGCCGTGCTCGACACGCTGCGCGGGAACAACGCCCCCGACCGGCTGCTGAGCCTGGCCGGGAGGCTGTCGGCGGGGCAGGAGTTCCGGAACGTCCAGGACATCGCCCGGGCGCTCGGTCTGGGCGTCGAGGACACCGGCCACCGCACCTGACGGCGACGGCCCGGGCGCGCCTCCCGCCGAGGACGGGCGACACCGCGTCCACCCCGGACGCCGCACCCGCTCCGAGCCCGAGGGCTCGGAGCGGGTGCGGCGTCTCCCGGGAGCGGAGGACGGCGAAGGGAGCCGGGGAACCGGCGACAGGGAGAGACGGAGGAGAGAGACGGACATGAGCGAACAGGAGCGGCAGAACCCCACCCGGCAGCACCCGCAGCCGGAGTTCCCCCAGCAGGACCAGCCGCATCCCGGCCTGACCGGCCGGATGAAGCCGGAGCCCGACCACGGTGAGTCGTCCTACCGGGGCAGCGGCCGCCTGACGGAGCGGAAGGCGATCGTCACCGGCGGCGACTCGGGCATCGGGCGCGCCGTGGCCCTCGCCTTCGCCCGGGAGGGCGCGGACGTGCTGTTCACCTACCTCGCCGAGGAGGATAAGGACGCCCGGGAGACGGCACGGCTGGTTGAGGAGACCGGCCGGAAGGCCGTGCCCCTGCTGTGCGACATCCGCGAGGAGTCCGAGTGCCGCCGGCTGGTGGACCGGGCGGTGGCGGAGTTCGGGCGCATCGACGTCCTGGTGAACAACGCGGCCTTCCAGACGGCACAGCCCGAAAGCATCGAGGGCATCGGCACGGAGCAGTTCGACCGGACGATGCGCACCAACCTCTACGGCATGTTCTGGCTCTCCAAGCTCTCCCTGCCCCACATCCCCGCGGGTGGCAGCATCATCAACACCACCTCGGTGCAGGGGTACAAGCCCAGCCCCCATCTGCTCGACTACGCCATGACCAAGGGGGCCATCGTCACTTTCACCCAGGGGCTCGCCCAGCACCTGGCCGAGCGGGGCATCCGGGTCAACGCCGTCGCGCCGGGGCCGGTGTGGACCCCGCTGATCCCCTCGACGCTGCCCGACACCTCGGAGTTCGGCAGGCAGTCCCCGCTGGGCCGGCCCGCCCAGCCCGCCGAGATGGCCCCCGCCTACGTCTTCCTGGCGTCCCGGGAGGCGAGTTACATCACCGCCGAGGTCGTCAACGCCACCGGCGGCACTCCTCTGCCCTGACGCCCCGTCGACAGGATCCGCGGAACCGCCGGATCGTCAGCCGGCGCATCCGCATGGACGCATCTCCTCCGGGTAGGCGTCAGGCAACGACACAAAGCGTCACATACCAGTCATCACAGCGAGAGAAGGGATGCTGGATGTCTCACGTCGAGGAGTCGATCGAGGTCCGCTTACCGGTGCGCACCGCGTACAACCAGTGGACCCAGTTCGAGAGCTTCCCCGAGTTCATGGAGGGCGTCGAGCGCGTCGAGCAGAAGGACGACACACTGACCCGCTGGGCGACGAAGGTCGCCGGCGCCGAGCGGGAGTTCGACGCCCGCATCACCGAGCAGGTCCCGGACGAGCGGGTGGCGTGGACGACGGTCGACGGCGAGGCCAGGCAGGCCGGTGTGGTCACCTTCCACCGGCTGGACGACAGCACCACCAAGGTGATGCTCCAGATGGACCACGACCCCGAGGGTGCGACGGACACCGTCGGCGACAAGCTCGGTGTGGTCCGCCACCGCGCCAAGGGGGACCTGAAGCGGTTCAAGGAGTTCATCGAGAAGCGTGGCGCGGAGACGGGCTCCTGGCGCGGCCGGGTCTGATCCGGTCCTCCGGCCGCGAGGGGCCTCCTCACCCCCTGTCATGTGGCCGCGGCCCGCGAACGCCCTCGGGCGTTCGCGGGCGTTCGCGGGCCGCGGTCTGCCGTGTGCGAGGGGAGGGCTCGTCCGCTCCGCGGGGAAGAGGGAGAAGAAGCGCCGGGACGCACGGTCTGTCCCGTAACGCCCCGGCGCATGGAGTTCACTTACCCAGTCGGCCCAGTGACCTCGAACCGCCCTCCGAATCGGGTGAGTTCAGTCTCCGAACGGCTCGGAGGCGACGGGAGCCCCGGCGTCCTCCGGCGCACCGCGGGGATCCGGCGCCGGCCTGCGCACCACCGGGGCCGCGGCGGCCCCCAGCAGCGTGGCCGTGGTGATCGAGCCGAGGGTGATGCCCCAGGCGACGGGACCGAGCGGGGTACAGCCGAAGAACTGGCTGACCCCGGGCGTCTGGATGACGCCCACCAGGGCCGCGGCCGAACCGATCCCGGCCGTCAGCACGTTGCGGTCCAGCCCGCCGGTGAGCAGCGTCTGGGCGAGCTGGGTGCCCACCACCGAGGCCAGGGCCACCGTCCCGGCGCGCCGTCCCCGCCCGGTGAGCCTGGCCGCGCCCCAGGCCAGTCCGGCGCCGAGCGTGGTGGTGGCGCCGCGCAGCAGCACCTCCTGACTCAGACCGGCCCCCAGGGAACGGTCCGGGCCCTCGCTCAGCAGCCGCTCGCCGGCCTCCGTCGCCGGTTCGCGCACCGCGATGGCAAGCGCCGGGGCGAGGTCGGTGAGGAGGTTGACGAGCATGATCTGACGGGCGTTCAGAGGGGAGCTGCCGGTCAGCGCGGCGGCCAGCACGCTGAAGGCCACCTCCCCGAGGTTGCCGCCGACGAGGACGGCCAGCGCGTCGCGCACCGAGCCCCACATCGCACGGCCCTCCAGCAGCGCGGCGATGATCGTCTCCAGCCGGTCGTCACCGACGACCAGATCGGCGGCGGCGGTCGCGGCGGGCGTGCCGCGCCGCCCGAGCGCGATACCCACGTCCGCCAGCCGGATGGCCGGGGCGTCGTTGGCGCCGTCCCCGGTCATCGCCACCACCCGGCCGATGCGCTGGTACGCCTGGACGATACGGACCTTGTGGTGGGGGCTGCACCGGGCGATGACGTCCAGCGTGGGCAGCGAATCGTCGAGTTCCTCGTCGCTCAGTTCGTCGATCTCGGCGCCCGTGCACACCTTCTGGTCGGGGTCCTCGCTGACGGTGGCGGCGATGGCGTCCGCGGTGGCGGGATGGTCGCCGGTGAGCATCACCGTCTGCACTCCGGCCGCCCGCAGCCGCGCGGTGGCCGGCGCGGCCGAGGAGCGCACCGGGTCTGCGAGGGCGACGAAACCCAGGAACGTCAGACCGGCGACGGCCTCGTCGGTGAGGTCCTCCCCCTCCCGCAGCGGGCGCTCCGCAACGGCCAGCACCCGCCGCCCGGCGCCGGCGAGCTCCTCGGCCGCGCCGGTCAGACGCTCGCGGGCCGCCGCGTCGAGTTCCTTCTCCCCTCCGTCCCGGCCTCCGCCCCCCTCCCGCAGCCGGGCGCAGCGCTCCAGCACGTTCTCGGGCGCGCCCTTGACGCTGAGCAGCGTTCCGCGCGAGGTGCGGCCGGCTGTGGCGTGGTAGGCGCGGGACGGCTCGAACGGCAGGGCGTCGGTGCGCCGCCACTGCGGCGCCCCCTGGCGCACGGCCGCCTTCGCGCGCCGGGCGCCGGCCACCACCGCCCGGTCGGTCTGGTGCTCCATGGGTTCGGAGGCGCGGGCCGGCGGGGTGGCGCGCAGCGCGGCGGCCAGGATCTGCCCGCGGGCGGCGTCGAGCCGGTCGGCGGGCAGCTCGCGCCGGCCGTCGCTGACGGCGGCGAGCTGCAGATCACCCTCGGTGAGGGTGCCGGTCTTGTCGAAGCAGAGCACGTCGGCGCGGCCGAGCGCCTCGATGGTGCGGGGGTTGCGCACCAACGCCCCGTGGTCGGCCAGGCGGCGGGCGGCGGCGAGCTGGGCGGCGTTGACCAGCAGTGGCAGTCCCTCGGGCACGGAGGCGACGGCCAGGTTCACCGCCGAGGCGAGCGTGTCCCCCAGAGGGCGGCCGTGCAGCAGCCCGGATCCGGCGACCGCGGCGGCCGAACCGAGTGCCAGCGGCAGGCTGGTCTTCGTCAGGGCGTGCAGCCGCGACTCCACCCCGGTGTCGGGGGCCTTCTGACGGGCGGTCGCCAGGCTGCGCCCGACCTCGGTGGCCGATCCGGTGGCCACCACGACGGCCACCGCGGTGCCCGCCGAGACGGTGGTGCCCTCGTAGAGCATCGGCCTGCGGTCGGCGATCTGCGCGGCGACCACCGGTGCCGGGTCCTTCGCCACCGGCAGGGACTCACCGGTCAGCGAGGACTCGTCGACCTCCAGCCCCTCGCCCCGGAGCAGCCGGCAGTCGGCGGGTACGACCTCCTGGGAGCGCAGCACCACCACGTCCCCGACCACCAGGTCCCCCGCGGCCGCCAGGCGTTCGGCCCCGCCGCGCCGCACCCGCGCGCCGATCGCCGAGCGGGCGAACAGCTCCTCCAGCGCCTGGTCGGTCCTGACCCGCTGGACGGCGCCCACCAGGGCGGACGCGCCGGTAATGCCTGCCACCAGCGCCGCGTCGGTCTGCGAGCCCACGGCCGCCGACAGAGCGGCGCCCGCCGCGAGCACCGGGGTGAGGGGGTTGGCCAGTTCCTCGACGAACGCGGTCGGCAGGCCGATGCGCGCAGGCTGCCCGGAGGTGGTGTCCCGGCCCGCCCGCTGCTCGGCCTCCTCCCTGCTCAGGCCCTCATCGGTGCTGCCCAACCGCTCCAGCACGCGACCGGCGGGCATCAGGTGCCAGGGGGTGGTCTCCACCGGCGGGGTGACCGGGCGGGACAGCAGTTGCCGGGCCCGCCAGGTGCCCAGGCAGAACGCCGCGGTCCCGGCGCCGGTGCCCGCCGCGGCACCGCGGGCCGTCGCCCGGTGGGGAGGCCCCTGGAGGGCCGCGACGGCGCCGACGCCGCTGCCGCCCGCGGCCAGGAGCCGGCTCTCCCGGTCGACCTGGGCGGCCACGCCCACCGAGTCCACGATCAGACCGGCCGATTCCAGGTCGGTGCCGATCAGGATGTGCGCGCCCCAGGCGGGCGGCTCGCCCTCGCGGTGCACGCCGATTCCGCAGTCGGCGGCGGCCAGCGCCCGCCGGTCGCCCGAGAGCAGCAGCACCACCGCGCCGTCCGCCCGCAGCCCGCGCAGGGAGGCGGTGAGGCGGTCACCGCCGGGAACGACGGCGTCGGCGAAACCGAACGCCGGCTCCGGACGGGCACTGGCCAGGACCACGCGCACCCCGGCGCGGCGGGCCGCGGCCGCCACCGCGTCCGCGCCCGGTGCCTTCCGCCGGGCCAGGCCGGCGACGGCCGTGAGCCGCCTGCCCCGGGCCAGGCCCAGGACGACCTCGCTGCCCTGCCTGCGCAGCCTGGCCGCAGCCCGCGCCCCTCCGCGTCCGGCCAGTTCCAGGTCCTCCAGCGGCCCCAGGACCCAGCCGTCCTCGTCACGGTGGGTCTCACCGATCCGCTCGGAGGTGAAGAGCGCGAAGAGCCGCTCGGCGGCCTCCCGGGGCACGGCCCCTTCCAGCGGCACCAGGTCGGCCAGTTCGTGGTGGCTGCCGCTGAGTGCCTCCTCCTCCAGCACGACGGTGTCCGTCTGGCCCAGCCTGCGCAGCACGCTCCGGTCCATGACGGTCGCCCCCCGCAGCGCCAGGGCGCGGCCGAGCGTGGTGGCGAATCCCTCCCGGCCCGCGTCCGGAGCCTTGGGCACACCGGAGAGCGCTACCGCCAGCCCGCGCCTCGGCCCGGTGAACGGCGCGGTCGCCGCCCCGGCCGCGGCCGTCAGCGCCATCGAGCGCTCGACGTAGCGGTCGACGGCGTCGGGAGGCGGGGGGACGGGCCGCTCCGCGGCTACCGGGCCGGCCGCCGCCTCCTCGGGACTGCCCACCAGCCTCGTCTCGGCCTCCTCCCACGCCGCGCGGTGCGCCCCGGCCTCCCGCCACTGGGCCATGCGCTCCACGACGTCGAGCACGAGGCCGCCGCCGCGGGTCGCCATGCCCTGGGTCAGGGCGGTGAGGACCGGCAGCAGGGAGTCGGCCCGCTGCGGGCCGTGCAGCCCCCTGGCGGCCAGTTGCCGCAGCCGCGGGTGACGGGCGACGGCGCCGGTGAGGGCGGCCACCTCGGGCGGCAGCGGTGTCCAGGGGGCCACCCGGTTGAGGGTGGACAACCCCAGCCCCACCACGTCGGCGGCCAGGGCGGTGACGGACTGGCCGGTCCGCGGTCCCTCGCAGGGGTGGTGCGGCTCCTGGCACCACCCCTCTTGCTCCTCGTCCTCGCAGGGGACGTGTCCCTCCGCGCGCTCCACCAGCGCCACCAGTTCGTGTTCGGGCGGAGGCGTGGACTCCAGCGCCACCACCACCCGCCCCGACGGCGCGTTCACCCGCGCCCACAGCACCCCCGGGTGCCGCTCCAGGACGCGCTCCACGCGCCGGGCGGTCCGCTCGCCCTCGGGGGTGTTGACTCCGTGCACGGCGATGTAGCAGCGCCCCGGCCGGGACCGCACGGCTCGTCGCGGCGCTCCCAGGAACTGCCCGGCCAGCCGGCCGGCGGTGCCCGCCACCTCGCGCGCCCCGGCCCTCACCCCCGGCGGCACCAGGACGTCCGGCGGCGGCAGCGGCAGGCGCAGACCCGGCACACCCGGCAGACCTGACAGCAACGACATCGACCGTGCCCTCCCGACCCCGAACCGACAGACGAACCCGCGGCGACTCCGCGGACATGCGGCACCGCCGGCTGGGACCGTCCGGCACGGTCCCAGCCGGCGGTGCCGCATGCTCCGGATAACCCCGTGTGCCCGGCTCACACCTCCACCCGCGGCGCTCGTGGGCAAGTGGGGCCGCGCCCGACGTGTCGTACCGGCCCGAAGGGGAACCCCGGTGCACCGAGACAGACGCACCGAGACAGCAGCGCGGCCCGGTCCGCCGGGCCGGCGGGACGGACATCTATGACCAGCGGGTACATGGGTCCCGAGGATTTCGGCCGGGACCCGCTCGGAGAGTTCCTCGCGCGCTTCCTGGGCTCCTCGTCGTCGGGCGGGCAGCGGCCGGGGCCCAGGTACTTCGACTTCGTGCGGCTGATGAGCGAGCCCGCCCGGCAGCTCGTCTCCTCCGCGGCCTCCTACGCCGCGCAGCACGGCAGCACCGACCTCAACACCGAGCACCTGCTGCGGGCGGCGCTCACCACCGACCCGACCCGCGCCATGGTCTCCCGCGCCGGCGGCGATCCCGACACCATCGTCTCCGAGATCGACCGGCACGCCGGAGACGGCCCGCCGCGCTCCTCCATCTCCGTCAGCCCCGCCGTCAAGCGCGCCCTGATGGACGCCCACCAGGTCGCCCGCTCCTCCGGTTCGTCCTACATCGGACCGGAGCACGTACTGGTGGCCCTGGCCGCCAACCGGGACTCGGCGGCCGGCCAGATCCTCAACGCCGCCCACTTCGATCCCCGCTCAGGGCTCCCGGAGGGTCCGCAGCCCGGCGGGCCGGGCCCGGCCGGCGAACGCCAGCCCGCTCCCGGAGGGCGGCCCGGCGCAGGCAGCACCCCGAATCTGGACAAGTTCGGCCGTGATCTGACCGAACTCGCCCGTGAGGGCCGCATCGACCCGGTGATCGGCCGCGACGAGCAGATCGAGCAGACCATCGAGATCCTGGCGCGGCGGGGCAAGAACAATCCAGTGCTGATCGGCGAGGCGGGCGTCGGCAAGACCGCCATCGTCGAGGGCCTGGCCCAGCGCGTCGCCGACGGCGACGTGCCGGACAACCTGCTGGGCCGCCGCGTCGTCCAGCTGGACTTCGCGGGCGTGGTCGCCGGAACCCGTTACCGGGGCGACTTCGAGGAGCGGCTCAGCGGCATCATCGACGAGATCCGTGACCACACCGACGAGCTGCTCGTCTTCATCGACGAGCTGCACACGGTGGTGGGCGCGGGAGGCGGCGGCGAGAGCGGCTCGATGGACGCCGGCAACATGCTCAAGCCCGCCCTGTCCCGCGGTGAGCTGCACGTCATCGGCGCCACCACGCTGGAGGAGCACCGCCGCCACATCGAGAAGGACGCCGCGCTGGCACGCCGCTTCCAGCCCGTCCTGGTCCCCGAGCCGACCACGGCCGACGCCGTGGAGATCCTGCGGGGGCTGCGCGACCGCTACGAGGCGCACCATCAGGTCCGCTACAGCGACGAGGCACTGCTGGCGGCCGTGGAGCTGTCCGACCGCTATCTGACCGACCGCTTCCTGCCGGACAAGGCGATCGACCTGATGGACCAGGCGGGCGCGCGGGTGCGGCTGCGCTCCTCCACACGGGGCACCGACGTGCGGGCCCTGGAGCGCGAGACCGAGCAGCTGCGGCGCGACAAGGACCAGGCGGTGGCCGACGAGGACTACGAGCGCGCCAAGGAGCTGCGCGACCGTCTCGCCGAGGTGGAGCGGCAGGCCGCCGAGGGGGGCGGGAGGCAGCCGGTGGGCGACCGCATCGCCGAGGTCGGTGTGGAGGACATCGCCGACATCGTCTCCCGGCAGACCGGCATCCCCGTCAGCACCCTCACCCAGGAGGAGAAAGCCAGGCTGCTGGGCCTGGAGGAGCACCTGCACCGGCGGGTGGTGGGCCAGGACGAGGCCGTCTCCGTCGTCGCCGACGCCGTACTGCGCTCACGGGCCGGGCTGGCCAGCCCCGACCGTCCGATCGGCAGCTTCCTCTTCCTCGGCCCCACCGGTGTGGGCAAGACCGAGCTGGCCCGCGCCCTGGCGGAGGCGCTGTTCGGCACCGACGACCGGATGGTGCGCCTGGACATGAGCGAGTACCAGGAGCGGCACACCGTCAGCCGGCTGGTCGGCGCCCCGCCCGGATACGTCGGCCACGAGGAGGCCGGGCAGCTCACCGAGGCGGTGCGCCGACACCCGTACTCGCTGCTGCTGCTGGACGAGGTGGAGAAGGCGCACCCGGACGTCTTCAACATCCTGCTCCAGGTGCTGGACGACGGACGGCTCACGGACTCCCAGGGCCGCACGGTGGACTTCACCAACACCGTCATCGTGATGACCAGCAACCTCGGCTCCGAGGCCATCACCGGGCGCGGCGGCGCGCTGGGCTTCTCCTCCGGCGCCGCGGGCGGTGAGGGTGCCGAGGCCGAGGAAGCGGCCCGCCGCGAGCGGGTGCTGCGCCCGCTGCGTGAGCACTTCCGCCCGGAGTTCCTCAACCGCATCGACGAGATCGTGGTCTTCCGGCAGCTCTCCGACGAGCAGCTGCGGCGGATCACCGACATTCTGCTGGACGAGACACGGCGGCGGCTGCGCGCCCAGGACGTGGAGGTCGACTTCACCCCGCGGGCCGTGGAGTGGCTGGCCCGGCACGGTTACCAGCCGGAGTACGGGGCCCGGCCGCTGCGCCGCACCATCCAGCGGGAGGTGGACAACCAGCTCTCGCGAATGCTGCTCGGCGGCGAACTGGCGCCGCACACCCGGCTGCGGGTGGACGTGTCGGACGGCTCCCTGGCCTTCCGCCGGGGCCAGGCGTCCGCACCGGCGGCGCCGTAGGCGGCGGAACCGCGCGGCCCGCCGCAGGGGCCGCGCGGGCGGGCTCAGTGGCCCATGCCCCGGCCGGTGAGGGCGTCGCGGAGCCGGTCGACCACGCCCGCGCCGGCGTCCATGACCTTGTTGGCCGGCGGGGTGTCGGGGGTCGAGGGGTGAGGGCGCGTCGGGGCCGTCTTCTTCGCGGTGCGCGCCTTGTCGCCCAGCTTGTCCAGCTGCTCCTGGGGCGCCGCCCGGCGCAGCCGCGGGAAGAGGTTGCGCTCCTCCTCGGCGATGTGGGAGCGGATCTCGGTCATCAGCTCGGCGACGAGCCGGTCGAACCCGGGGTCGTCGGCGCCGCGCCCCTCCATCGCCTTCATGGTGCGCTCCGCCGCGGAGTGCTCCTCGATCTCCCTGTCGGCGATCTCGTCGCCGTCCGGCAGGAGGTCCCGCACCGCCGGGTACAGGTACTGTTCCTCGGCGGCGGAGTGCCGCACCAGCTCGACGACGGCCTCGTCGGCGAACTCCTTGCGCCGCGCGTCTCCCACGGGCATGGCCTCGATCCGGCCGAAGAGCTCCTCGACCTCCCGGTGGTCCGTGCTCAGCTCCTGGATGATGTCTCCGCCGTGCCTCATGGTCACTGTCTTCCTTTCGCCGCCCGTCACAGATGCCCGCGATATCCGCCGAAGGGGCGGATACAGGCATCGTGTGCCCGGAGTCCGGGGCGGCTAACGCCCCGTGACCCACTGCCGTACGGCGCGTCCCCGCCCGGCCGGGACCCGGGCGCCTCCCGGGTCCCGGGCATGCCGACGCGGGGCCCGGCCTCCCGGCCGCGGGCCCCGCGCA
>NZ_JAJFAU010000035.1:24447-34852 GCF_022614595.1 Streptomyces sp. CNQ085 | reverse complement strand
CCGCCAGCGAGACCGGAGGGTCGGCGGGCAGCGCCCGCAGGGCCGGCGCCGCGTCCACCAGGTGTCGGCCGCAGGCCATGTGAGCTCCCTGGCCGTGGACACCACCGGGCGCGCCAGCGCGGTGGGGGTGCGCGGCAGCCTGTACTGGCTCACCCACCGCGACGGACCGGCGCGGGTGATCGCCGACACCCCGGGGGTGCGGGTGCGGCTGCCGGAGATGCTCGGCTCCACCGGCCGGGTCGCCTACGTCACCGACGCCGGGGGCGAGGACGCGGTGGAGGTCGCCGACCTGCCCAGGGCCACCGGCGCCCGCGAGCCGGTGCGGTCGGCCGCGGGGCGGCTGGGCCGGGTGCACGAGCTGACCGCCTCGCCGGACGGCACCACCCTGGCCGTCGCATCGCACGACGGGCGGCTGCTGCTGGTGGACACCGGGGCCGGGGACACCGGCGGGACCGCCGGGGCGGGTACCGGCGAGGTGGCCGAGGTCGCCGAGGTCGCCGAACTGGTCCGCTCCGTCAACGGCCCCGTCCGCCATCTCGCCTTCTCCCCCGACTCCCAGTGGCTGGCCTGGGCCCACCCCGGCACCGACGGCGCGCTCACCCGCGTCCGGATCGCCCGCCTGTCCGACCGCACCGTCCTGGACGTCACCGAGGGCCGCTTCGAGGACGAGCAGCCCGTCTTCACCCGCGACGGCCGCTATCTCGCCTTCCTGTCCTGGCGCGGCTTCGACCCGGTGTACGACGTGCACACCGGCGACCTGTCCTTCCCGCTGGGCTGCCGCCCGTACCTGGTGCCGCTGTCCTCGGCCACGCCCTCGCCGTTCGCCCTCTCGCCCGAGGGCCGCCCGGCGGCCGGCGGCCTGGACCCGGACACCCTCGGCGAGACGGCCGGGGAGGAGGGGACGGTGCTGGTGGAGGCCGAGGGGTTGGCCAGCCGCGTCACGCCCTTCCCCGTGGCGGCCTCGAAGTACTCCTCGCTCCATCCGGTCAGCGGCGGCGGGCTGGTCTGGCTGCGCTGGCCGATCTCCGGGGCGCTGGGCGAGACCTTCGCCAACCCGGCCGACACCTCCGGCCGCCCCACCCTGGAGCACTTCGACCTGGTCAAGGCCAAGCGCACCGAGCTGACCGGCAGCATCGACTGGTTCGCGGTCAGCGGCGACGGCACCCGCCTGGTGATCAACGACGAGGGCGATCTGCGGGCCGTCCCTGCCAACGAGTCCTCCGACGGCGACTCCACGACCCACCTCGACCTGCGCCGCATCCTGCACGATGTCGATCCCCGCGCCGAGTGGCGGCAGGCGTTCGACGAGGCGGGACGGATCATGCGGTCGTACTTCTGGGACCCGGGCATGTCCGGCGTGGACTGGGAGGCGGTCCTGGCCCAGTACCGGCCGCTGGTCGAGCGGGTCGCCTCACCGGACGAGTTCGCCGACCTGCTGCGCGAGACGGTGGGTGAGCTGGGCACCTCCCACGCCTACGTCGCGCCGGCCCGGCGCGACGAGGGACCGGCCCACTACCAGCGGCCGATCGGGCTGCTGGGCGCGGACCTCACCCGTGACGGGGAGGGCCGATGGCGGGTGGAGCGCGTCCTGCCCGGCGACTCCTCCGATTCCCGGGCCCGCTCCCCGCTGGCCGGCTCCGGCATCCGCGAGGGCTCGGTGCTCACTCATGTGGACGGACGCCCGGTGGACCCGGACGCCGGTCCGTTCCCGCTGCTGGCGGCGGCCGGCGGCACCACCGTCGAGCTGGCCTTCCTCACCACCGAGCCCGGCGACGGCCCGGACGCCGTCCCGCGGCGCCCCCGCCGCGTCGCCGTCGTCCCCCTCGTCGACGAGCGCCCGCTGCGGTACCAGGACTGGGTGAGCCGACGGCGCGCGGTGGTGCGCAGGCTCGGCGACGGCAAGTGCGGATACCTGCACATCCCCGACATGGGCGGCTCCGGCTGGGCACAGTTCAACCGCGACCTGCGCATGGAGGTCTCCCGGCCCGCGCTGATCGTGGACGTGCGCGGCAACGCGGGCGGCCACATCAGCGAGCTGGTCGTCGAGGCGCTGACCCGCGCCATCCTCGGCTGGGACCTGGTGCGCCACGCCCAGCCGGTCAGTTACGCCTCCAACGCCCCGCGCGGCCCGATAGTGGCCCTGGCCGACGAGGCCACCGCCTCCGACGGCGACATGATCACCGCGGCGTTCCGGCTGCTGGGCATCGGCCCGGTGGTCGGCGCCCGCACCTGGGGCGGGGTGGTCGGCATGACCGGGCGCCACCGGCTCGGCGACGGCACGGTCATCACCGTGCCGATGAACGCGGCGTGGTTCGACGGGTACAGGTGGTCGGTGGAGAACCACGGTGTGGAGCCCGACATCGAGGTGCTGCGCACACCGACGGACTGGGCCGAGGACCACCACCCGATGCTGGAGACCGCGGTGCGTACCGCGCTGGACCTGCTGGAACGTCACCCCGCCGCCGCTCCGCCCGGCTACGACGACGTCCCCGACCGCAGCCGCCCGCCGCTGCCGCCGCGACCCTGACGGCCCGGCCCGGGTCCCGCGGGTCCCGGGCCGGCGCGTCCCGGCAGCACCCCGGCGGGATGCCCGAGGAACACCGGGCACCGGCCGCCCCGCCTTCCCCGTCAGGGACGGGCGGGGACTCGCAGCACCTCGTACTCGGTCAGGTCCACGTGCCTGGTCACTCTGGCGAACTCCCCCGTCGTGCCCGGCCACATCGTGGTGTTGCGGCCGTTCGCGTCCAGGTACCAGCTGGCGCAACCCCCGGTGTTCCACACCGTGCGCCTCAGCCGCCGCTGGATGTGGCCGGTCCACGAGCGCACCGCCTCGCGGCGTGCGTCGAGCGCGGCCCGGCCGCCCTGTCCGGCGGACAGCCTCCCCAGCCACCCGAGGTAGTCGTCCAGGTAGTTCAGCTGGGCCTCGATCATGAGGATCATGGAACTGTTGCCGAGGGCGGTGTTGGGCCCGATGATCGTCATGAGGTTGGGGAATCCCGCGACCGTGGAACCGCGCAGCACCTCCACACCGTCCTTCCACGCCTCGGCCATCGTGATGCCGTCCGCGCCGGTGATCCGCTGGGCGATCGGCATGTCGGTGACGTGGAAACCGGTGCCGAAGACCACCGCGTCCACCTCGGCCTCGGTGCCGTCGGCGGCCACCAGGGTGTTGCCGCGCACCTCTTTCAGACCGGAGGCGACCAGGTCCACGTTGGGCCGGACCAGGGCCGGATAGTAGGTGTCGGAGAACAGGATGCGCTTGCAGCCTATGCGGTAGCCGGGGGTCAGTGCGGCACGCAGCACCGGGTCCTCGACGACCTTGGCCATGTGGCGTCTGGCGATCTTCTCCAGCACGCCGAGCCGCGCGGGATGCCTGGTGAAGGCGCTCACCTGGAGCTCCCTGACCCGCCAGAGCGCCCAGCGACGCAGCGTGCGTGCGAGGGGCACCCTGGCGTACAGCCGGCGCTCGGCCGCGGTCATCTCCCGGTCCATGCGCGGTACGACCCACGGCGGGGTGCGCTGGAAGACGGTGAGCCTGTCCACCAGCGGCTGGATGGAGGGGACGATCTGGACGGCGGACGCACCGGTGCCGACCATGGCGACGCGCTTGCCGCGCAGGTCGTAGCCGTGGTCCCACCGGGCCGTGTGGAAGACCTTGCCGGTGAAGCCGCCCAGGCCGGGGATGTCGGGAATCTTGGGGTCGGAGAGCGGCCCGGTGGCCGAGACGAGCATGTCGGCGGTCAGGGTGCCGTGGCCGGTCTCGATCTCCCAGCGCAGTGCCCCGGTGTCCCAGCGGGCGCTCAGCACCTCGGAGTCGAAGCGGATGTGGGGGCGCAGCCCGAAGGTGTCGGTGACCTTCTCCAGGTAGGCGCGGATGTGCTCCTGTCCGGAGAAGGTCCGCGGCCAGTCGAAGTCGGTCGCGAACGAGAACGAGTAGAGGAGGGAGGGCACGTCGCAGGCACACCCGGGATAGCTGTTGTCGCGCCAGGTTCCGCCCACGGAGTCGCGGCGCTCCAGCACGACGAAGTCCGTGACGCCCGCGCGGCGCAGCCGTACGGCGACGCCCAGGCCGCCGATCCCCGCCCCGATCACCGCCACCCGTACGTGTTCGTGTCCGTGTCCGACCATGCCGCCTCCCGATCCCAGATGCCCGCGCCGCGTCCTCGCCCGTGAAGCACACCAGTGATCACTGGCCTGGTTGGAGGGTAGGACAGGAGCACGCCCTCGGACAGGGAGTGTGGTGGGGCCAGATCACCGCTGGTCGCACTCCGGCGCGGGCGTCCGGGCGCGCGCGCCGCCCACGCGCGCCGCCCACGCGCGCCGCCCACGCGCTCCGGTGGACGCGGGACCACCGGCGGCCGGTGCGGCACGGCCGGGACGTGTCGTGTGTGGCCGCCGCCGGCCCGGCAACCCGTTACCTCGATGGTGCACACACAGTCCGGCTCCGCGACGCCCTCCGACCGCCCCTCCCCCTCGGCCCGCGCCGTACGCGCGGTGCGGGCCGAGGTCTCCTGGGGCGCACGCTCCCTGCGCCGCGCCCGACGGGGACCGGGCCGGGAGCGCGACGCCGTCGTCCAGTCCCTGAAGGCCGCGCTCGCCGCCGTCCTGGCCTGGCTGGCCGCCGCCTGGCTGCTGCCCGACGCCTTCGCCCTGATGGCGCCCTGGGTGGCGGTGGTCCTGGTGCAGGCCACCGTCTACCGCTCGGTGTGGCAGGGGCTCCAGCAGACGGCGGCGATCGCCCTCGGCACGGTGCTCGCCGCGGCCCTGGTCATCCCCTTCGGCCATCCGGTGCTGGTGATGATCCTCGTCCTGCCCGTCACCACCCTGCTGGGCAACTGGCCACGCTTCGGCGCCCAGGGCATCTACGCCTCCACCGCCGCCCTGTTCACCCTCGTCCCCGGCGAGGCCACGCCCGGCTCGGCCGTCTCCCGCGTCCTGGCCGCCCTGCTGGGCACCGCCGTCGGCGTCGGCGTCAACGCGCTGCTCCTGCCGCCCGTCCATCTGCGCAGCGCGCGCGAGGCGGTGGACTCCGCCGTCCGTGAGGCGCGGGAGATCGTGACCGAGGTCGCGGACGGCCTGGACGAGCCCTGGGAGCACGACCGCGTCCGCGGCTGGTACGACCGGGCCTGCCAGCTGCCCCGGCTGGTCCGCGGCCTGGAGTCCGCGGTCGGCTGGAGCCGCGAGAGCACGCGTCTGAACCCCGAGAGCCGCCGCCGCGCCGAGGCGGCGCGGCTGACGGCGGCGTACGCGGAGACGCTGACCACCCTGGAGGACATCGCCGAGCGCCTCACCGTCCTGACCCGGACCCTGGTGGAGGCCGCCGGGGAGGGCGACGACGTGCCCCGGCCCGGCCACGAGGTCACCCGCCCGTACTCCGGTTTCCTCCGGCGGGTGGCCGACGCCCTGGGCGCCTACGGGCGCACGGTCACCGGCGACGACCCGGAGACGGCCCGGCGCGAACTGCGCGAGGCCGTCGGGGAGATCCGTGCCGAGCAGGACCGGCTCCGCGCCGAACTCCCCCGGCACGCCGCCGCCGTCCCCGAGGGGCTGGCGGTGCTGGGCCCCCTCCTGGCGGAGTCCCGCAGGCTGGCCGCCGGTCTCCTGCCGGGCGGGCGCGGCGAGGGCGACGGGGACGGCGACGCGGGCGGCGCCTCCGGCCGTCAGGGCGCGTAGACGGCCGTCACCGGCGCGTGGTCGCTCCACCGGCCCGCGTGGTCGGCCGCGCGCTCCACGTACGCCTTCACCGCCCGCCGCGCCAGCGGCTCGGTGGCCGCGTGGAGGTCGATGCGCCACCCCGCGTCGTTGTCGAAGGCCCGGCCCCGGTAGGACCACCACGAGTACGGCCCGTCCTGGTCCGGGTGGAGACGGCGGACGACGTCGGCGTAGCCGGCCTCGCCGAAGACCCGGCCGAGCCAGGCGCGCTCCTCGGGCAGGAAGCCGGAGTTCTTCCGGTTGGCCTTCCAGTTCCTGATGTCGGCCTCCTGGTGGGCGATGTTCCAGTCGCCGCAGACCAGGACCTCCCGGCCGGCGGCGGCGGCCCGCTCGCGCAGCCCGGCGAGGTAGGGCAGGAAGGCGTCCATGAAGCGCTCCTTCTCCTCCTGCCGCTCGGTGCCGACCTCGCCCGAGGGCAGGTAGAGGCTGGCGACGGTCAGCCCCGGCAGGTCCACCTCCAGATAGCGGCCGGAGTCCGTGAACTCGCTCACCCCGAACCCCACCCGCACATCCTCGGGCGCACGCCGGGTGAGCACCGCCACGCCCGCGCGCCCCTTGGCCGCGGCGGGGGCGTACGCCGCGTGCCAGCCCTCCGGATCGCGTACCTCGTCGGGGAGTTGGTCCGGCTCGGCGCGCACCTCCTGCAGGCACACCACATCCGCTTCGGTGGCGGCCAGCCACCGGGTGTAGCCCTTCTTCACGGCGGCGCGCAGCCCGTTCACATTGACCGTCGAAATCGTCAGCACACCGGCACCTTACGATGCGGGCATGCGCATCATCCCCGTCGCCTACGACCACCCCGACGCCGCGAAGCTCACCGATCTGGTGCAGCTGGAGTACGCCGAGCGCTACGGCGGCGACGGTGATGTCACGCCGCTGGCACCCGGGATGTTCTCGCCGCCCGCCGGCCTGTTCCTGATCGCGTACGACGAGCGGGACCGGCCCGTGGCCACCGGCGGCTGGCGGGCGATGGACGCGAACGGGGAGAACTACCGCGACGGCGACGCCGAGCTCAAGCGGATGTTCGTGATCCGCGAGGCCCGGCGCCAGGGCCTGTCCCGCCGCATCCTGGCCCTGCTGGAGGACGACGCCCGGGAGGCGGGGCGGCTGCGGATGGTGCTGGAGACCGGCGTCATGCAGCCGGAGGCCATGGCGCTGTACGAGTCGAGCGGCTACGAGCCGGCCGAGAAGTTCGGGGTCTACCGCCACGAACCGGGCAGCCGCTGCTACGCCAAACCGCTGCGCTGAGCCCCCGCGCCGTACCGCCGACCGCGCCGTGCCCGCCGGACCGCCTCCGGCCTCACCCTCCCGCCGGGACGGCGTACACCAGCAGGTTCCTCTGGTAGCCGCCGTTTCCGCGGTCGTACGGGGGCGCGCAGGTGACCAGGGTCAGCACCGGCCGTCCGTCGCGCCGGAACACCTCGTCGGGGAGCCTGTCCTGGTCGACCACCTCACGGGCCGTCACCTCGTACCGCAGCGGCGGTGCGTCCTCCCGCCCGACGGTGATCTCGTCGCCCTCGCGGACGCCGTAGAGCTTGGCGAAGGCGCCCAGGTCGCCGGTGCGGTCGTCGACGTGGCCGACGATGACGGCGGATCCGGCCCGCGCGCCCGGCGCCGGCCCGTAGCGGTACCAGCCGGCCCGTCCGGCGTCCCGGGGGACCTCCACCGTGCCGTCGTCCTCGACCCCGACGCCCTGGACGCGGGTCTCCAGGGAGAGCCGGGGGACGCTCAGCGCCACCGGCTCGGGAGCGGACACGCCGTCCCCGCCGCCCGCCCGGCTGTCGTGGACCCCGTACGGCGCCCCGGCCGCGGGCTCCTGGACCCGCGGCCGGTCGCCGAAGTCCTGCGGCACCGCGGCGCCGGAGGGCCGCAGTGACCAGGCCAGCAGTGCCGCAAGGACGGCGGCGACCACCGTGGCGGCCGTCACGGCCGCCACGGAGGGCCGCCCACCCCTGACGGAGGCGCGCACGGCCGTCAGCTGTCCCGGGCGTAGCGGCGGCGGGCGGCCAGCAGACCGGCTACCGCGACGGCGCCCGCGGTGCCCCAGGCCAGCCAGGCGGTGGCCGACTCGTTGTCCGCGGCCATCGCACCACTCTCACCGGCGTCCACGCCGCCCGGCGCGGAGGCCATGCCGCCGATCGTCTGCGTCTTCAGCGCGAGGTTCTCGTCCTCGGCGCTGCCCCAGGCGTAGACGACGGTGTTGGCGCCCTCACCGAGTTCCAGGTCGGCGGGGCCGATGGCCACCGTCTCGGTGCCGGCGAGGACCACATCCGCGCTGACGGTACCGGCGGGCACCTCCAGCGACTCCTCGTTGGGGTTGCTCAGGCCCTCGATGACCGGTTCTCCGCCCGCGCGGACGTCCACGGCCGGTGCGGCGGCCACATGCCGGACGGTCAGCCGGGACTGTCCGGCCGGGACGTCGGATGTGTCGTTGACGAAGGCGGTGAGCACGGGGTCGCCCTCCGCGCTCAGGTGCGCGGCGAGCGTGGCGTTCGCGCCGGCCGGGACCTCGACGCTCTTCTGGATGGCGGGGTCGCCGTCGGGACCCTCGCCGTCCGCGAAGATCTCGATGTCGTAGGTGCCCGGGTCCAGCGCCTGCGGCTCGGTCAGGGTGCCGGGCTCGAAGTCGGGGAGCAGTTCGTTCCCGTTGGCGTAGACGTCGACGGTGAGGCCGGGGACGCCGTGGAAGACCGAGACCGATGCCTTCTCACCCTGGTCGTGGGCGTCCGCGGCGGCGGGGACCGCCACGGCCAGGGACAGTGCGCACGCACCGGCGGTGACGGAGACGATCTTCCTGCTGCGCGAGTTCATCATCGGGATTTCCCTTCGTGGGAGCCCCGCTCGGATGCGGGACTTCACCCTCTCTTCCGGACTGCCGGCCCTTTCGGACACGCTTCGCGACGGGTTTCACCGAATTGACGGCCCGTCGCCTGTTGTGGGGGTTGGTCGGTCGGCTTTCCGCTGCGCCCTTCCCCGGGCGTTCTCACGGTGGTTGTCACGGTTCAGAGCGGGCCGGTCCAGGCCGGTCCCCCGCGTTCCCCCTGCTCCGAGGGCCTCGGGGGTGCGGCCCGGTGCGCTGATCCCCGCTGCCGCCAGGCGGCGCCTGCGCTCCTCCTCGGCGGCAGCCTGCTCAGGGTGGCGCCTGAGCCAGTATGGGTTGTCGTGCGACAGTCCGCCACTTATCCGCCCGTACATCCCGAATGTGAGGATGACCAGGCCCATCAGGAAGCTGAAGATGACGTTGGGCATGCGGAAGGCCAGGATGTTGGCGGACGTCTCCAGCAGGGCGAGGTTGGCGAAACCGCTGAGGATGAACAGCGCGCCGACCGTCATGTTGAGCGTGGAGGCGAAGTTGCCGCCGACGAACGCTCCTGCGATCAGGAGTGTTCCGACGGTCACCGAGATCAGGCTCAGCAGGCCGTTGCTGGACAGCCCGGCTATCTCGGAACCGGTGGTGTCGAAGAAGTCGAGCCGGTTGGCGAACCCGAGGATCCCGAAGACCAGCAGGATGGCGCCGCTGACGGCGGCTCCGTAGCGGTAGACACCGGCCAGTCGGTGGTCCAGGGGGAGTTCGTCCCTGATGTTCATGGTTCACCGCCTCCTCACGGGAGTTCACGGAGGGTCACAGGAGGTGTCGGAGCGCGTCCGTCCGCCGGCGCGAACGCGGTACTCATCCGCGGGCGCGCACCCCCGGCCGCGCCTGGGGGCGAGCCGGGGCGGTGAGCCGTCTCGGCGAGAGGGCGAGGTCCTCGTGGAAGGCCGGAAAGAGCACCCGGCACAGGGAACCGGCCGGTGCGGAGCCGCGGTCGCCCACCGAGGGGACCGCCGCCCGGGCCGTCGCAGGCGTCATCGCCTCGCTCCTCCCACCGAACGCGGGACGCGCTTCGGTACTGCCACCGTGGAACACATACCAATTGATGGCAAATCGCACCATTCCCGCGTCGACCGTCCCCGGGCACGTGGCGGACCCTCCGAAACCTCTCCTCCCTCCCGGACCGGCGGGGCCCTCCCCCGGACCGGCGGGACTCGGTACCGCCCCTCGTTCCGCTGACCACCCCGGCGAACTCCCGGCCGCCGGGCGGTCCGGCCTGGCATGCTCGGAAACCCGACCCCCGAAGGGATCACCGTGGCACCACGGCCCGAGCACGAGATCCGCACCGCCCTCCCGCCCGCGCTGGAGTCGATGACGCTGCTGGCCGCGTCCGTCATCGTCCACGACCGGGCCGCCGACCGCGTCCTCCTCATCCGGCGCGGACCGCGGGCCAAGTTCGCACGGGGGATGTGGGACCTGCCCACCGGCAAGAGCGACCCCGGTGAGCCCGTCACCGGGACCGCCGTACGCGAACTCCGTGAGGAGACCGGCCTGCTCGTGAAGGCCGAGCACCTGCGCCTGGCCCACGTCGTCCACGGGGCCCGGGCCGTCGAGTCCCCGAACGGCTACCTCACCGTCGTCTTCGCAGCCCACGAGTGGTCGGGCGAGCCCGGAAACCTCGAACCGGACAAGCACTCCCAGGTCCGCTGGACCCCCGTCGACGCCCTCCCGGAGAACTTCGTCCCCTCCAGCGCCGGCGCCCTCCGCGGCTACCTGGCCGGCGGCCCGCGGCTCTCCCTCATGCGCTGGAACACCTGAGCGCCCCGGACCCCGACCGCCCGCGAACGGGCCGGTGCCCTTCCCGGGTTCCCCGGGAAGGGC
>NZ_JAJFAU010000035.1:0-24437 GCF_022614595.1 Streptomyces sp. CNQ085 | reverse complement strand
GAGCGCGAAGTCCCACTGGTGGATCATCATGGCCAGGCAGTGGGCCTCATGGCTCGCGTCCGGTCCGCCTCCCCGCGTCAGCCCCGGTGGGCGGCCTGGAGGAGCAGGACCACGGCGACGGCCGAGACCGTGACCAGAAGGGTGGTCCACGTACACGACTCCAGACGCCCGCGGCACTCGCGGTGGGACATCACCGGCCCGCTCCCTTCCACTCCGTGCCGCCGGACAGGGCCGTACGGCCGGCCCGGCGACGCGGCGGGCGTGGACGGCGAGGTCGCCGTCCACGTACGACCAGCCCCGCCCGGTACCGGCCCCCTCGCGGACGCGAACGGGGTCGTGGAAGACCGACGGGGCCGGACAGCCGCGCATCCCGCGCAGCATCACCGGCACGTCCCGGCCGATCAGCACCCCGTAGGACACGCTGGGGAACGACCGGTCCGGCTCCCCGCCGGGACGGGCCACCTAGCACAGCCGGTACCAGCCCTCCCCACCGGGCGGCGGCGCGGGCTCGGACACCGCCCTCCCCTCCCGCCCCGGATGGCAGGAGCAGGCACACGCCAGGTGGCGCACCCCGGGCACACCGCTCTCCCCCGGCTCGGCCTCGGCGCACTCGCCGTGCGCCCCGATCGCACAGCGCACGGAGACGTACTCCGTCTCCTCCGCGCCGTTCCCGCCCCGCTCCCAGGCCGCCTCCGGCCACGGTCCAGCCGGGCACCGGGACGGGCCGGGGGCGGACGCCGTGCGCCTGGAGGTGGATGTTCCGCGTGTCGAGATCCAGCCCCACCGCCGCCATCCACAGCACCCGCCGACGCCGCCGGCGCACCGACCGCTCGTGCGCCGTCCAGTACGGCCGGACGGATGCCACATCCGGCATCTCCCCGCAGGTGCGCGGGGCCCGTCGCGCGGGCTTCTCCCCCACGGCCGGGCAGGCCGCGCTCCCGCCGGCCCGGAGGGCACGCACCGAGGCCGCCCGACGCTTCGGCGCCCGCCCCCTCCGGCGCCTCCCGGTGGCCGGAAACAGCAGTGTCAGCACCCACAGAAGGGCAGGACTCAGGGCCCAGCCCAGAAAACGCGCGATAGTCTTCCGCACGTCATCAACTCCCTCGAAGTTGGTGGCCATGCCCCGGGACGGCGCCCACCGTCGCCGGGGTTTCTGTTTGCCTATACAACCACTCTAGTCCAATACACACAACTGCATGCAGTTGTGCTCACTTCCCTGAAGCGCCCCGCCGCACCTCACTGCGTACCTTCATCGCATGGAGGAAATCGACCCCGGACGTCCGGAATACGTGTATGCACAGGTGGCCAACGCCATCGAACAGAAGATCAGCAGCGGACAGCTCCGGGCCGGAGCTCGCCTGCCCGGTGAGTTGGATCTGGCTGAGCAGTACGGCGTAGCCGCAGGCACGATTCGACGTGCTCTCGTCGAACTCCGCGAGCGCGGACTCGTGGTGACACTCCCCGCGAAGGGCACGTACGTGACGCAAACTCCGCCCGCCGACAAGGACGGCGAGTAGCGGCCCAGCAGCCGTCACCCCCCAGCGGCACCGTCCGCCGAACCCGCCTCACCGGGAAGCCACACCCTCGCGCCCCACTCGTCCAGCCTCGCCCTACGGGACTCGTAGTCGGGGAGCACCCTGCCCACCAGCCGCCAGAAGGCAGGCGAGTGGTTGGGTTCGCGCAGATGTGCCAGCTCGTGGACGAGGACGTAGTCCACGAGCGCGGCGGGGAGCTGCATCACCGCCCAGTGGATGTTGAGCGCCCCCCGGTCCGAGCAGGAACCCCAGCGGTAACCGAGAGGACGAACGACCAGGTCCACCGGCGGAGACGCGAGGCGTTCCGCCCAGGGGCCCACGCGCCGGGGCAGCCACTGCCGTCCGCGCTCCGCGTACCAGGCCACCAGTTCCCCGGCCGCCGAACTCCCGCGATCCCGGCGCAGCCTGAGACGGCCGCCAGCCAGCGCCACTGGCCCACCGCGACGATCCTCGCGTCGCGTTCCACGAAAACGACGAAGTTCTTCACGATGTCGAGCAGCCGGTGCGGGTGGAGTATTCCGGCCGCGAGGACCTTTCACTCCTCCGCGAAGGCGTCGCCGGGGTGGTAGGTGGTGGACGCGATCTCCTCCGCTGCGAGGGGGCGCGGGTCGCGGCACACCACGTAGTCCTGCAACCGGACCGTGAACGTGCCGAGCCCGGTCGCCCGTGGTCGCCACGGTCAGCTGCACGGCGTGGAAGAGCTGGTCGCTGCCTCGCGGGGCCATCGCGCCCTCTGTGGGCACTACGATGGCGGGCGTAAGCCCCGGTGTGTGCCTCTGCGTGCAAGCACCCCGGGGCACAGCCGTGCCCAGGAAAGCACAACCCGGTCGGCCCGGGCGCCGCAATCCGCACACCAACGCGCGGAACTACAACAGCACATAGGAAGTTCTGAATGTACTGCCATACACGGGAGTTCAGTCGCCTTGGGCTGGCTGGCTGCCTCCCGTCTCTCCCGCCGCCCAGTTCACAACTCGCGGCGAGCGGCACACGACCTGGCTTCCATGCCGGAGCGAGTACGAAGAAGCCCCTCCCGGATTCCGGGGAGGGGCTTCTTACTGCCGTGTGGACCTGAGGGGATTCGAACCCCTGACCCCCTCGATGCGAACGAGGTGCGCTACCGGACTGCGCTACAGGCCCCTGCAACGGGTGAAACCCTAGCATCCCCGTGCCCGTGCGCGGAAATCCGTTCCCGCGCTGGTCACGGCGCGTGGGGCGACGGGCGTGCCCGGGGCGGGCGGGGTCACTCGTTGGCCGCGCGGGGGCGGTCCTCGTCCGCGTACTGGTCGAAGAGCGGGGTGTGGCGGCGCGGCGCGGAGGAGCGCGAGGGGGCCCGGGCGGCGGAGGGCCGGGCGGGTTCGGAGGAGGCCGTGGTGGAGCGGGCGGAACTCCAGGCGTCCGGGGCCTCCAGGTCCACGGCCCGGGCGGTGCGCGGGGCGACGGGGGCGTTGACGTAGGTGGGCAGCGGTACGGGGGTGGGCTCCCAGCCGCTCTCCACCGGGGCGGGGGTGCGCTCGCGGCGCTGGGCGTCCACCCACTCGGCGTGGTCGGTCTGTTCCACCAGGGCGCGCCGCTCGTCCGCTTCCGGGTCGGAGGCGGATTCAGGGCCCGGCTCGGGGGCGCGGGCGGAGGTGTTGTGGCCGGATGCGGCCCGGCCCGTGGCGGTGCGGCCGCCGGTGGCGCGGTCCGCCCGCTCCGCGCGGCGCTCGCGCAGGTGGCGGGCGGCGTCCTCGGCGTGGCGCCGGTCCATCACGAACTCGAAGCGGCGCCTCTCCTGGGCCCGCATATGGGCGATGTAGGCGCTCAGCAGTCCGGCCGGGACCGCCGGGGCCCACAGGAACGCGATGCCGCCGACCGCCGCGACGATCGCGCCGAGCGTGAAGGCGAGGAAGAGCACCATCGTGGTGCGCCGGCGGCGGACGAGGAGCTTGGCCCGGCCCTTCTGGCCCTGGTCCGGCTGGTTGGGCCGACTCGCCTGGTTCGACCGGCCGGGCCGGTCCCGCTGGGGGCGGCGTACCTCGGTGGGGGCCTCGGCGCGGGCGACCGTCACGGGACCGGGGAGGATGATGTGCTCGGTCACGGGGTCGGCGAGCGCCCGGACGTCGACGCCCGGGGCACCCTGGTCGTCATCGTCGGCGGGGCCGCCGTCCCCGTCCGCCTCCCTGAGGCTCCTGGCGTACCGGCGCTCCATGCCAGCCCGGCCGGACAGCAGCCGGATGGCGGTGCCGAAGCGTTCCGTCGGACGGCTCTCGTTGAGTTCGTCCTGCCGGCGGAGCCACATCGGCACCAGGTAGGCGGCCCAGGCCCCGACGATGACTGCGTAGATGAGGCCGCTGCTGCTCACCCACCACACGGTAGAGGGGTTTCGCGAGGGTGATACGCCAATTGGCGCGGTGTGTCGCACGATCCGGCTGATATCTCAACCGTTTTTTGTGATTGCGGCGGCCCGTCTCCGCGAATGTGTCCGGCCAATGGCGGTAAGGTGTCTTCTCCTCAGGCAATATCGAACATTTATTTTATTTATGCGAGGCGCCCGGAAGAGAGCGCCGATGCCAGCGTTCCAGCAGACGCTCCGGGATGTCCTCCGTGGTCAGCGCGTAGACCAGGTGGTCCCGCCAGGCGCCGTCGATGTGCAGATAACGCGGCCGCAGTCCTTCCTCGCGGAATCCGAGTTTCTCCACCACCCGGCGGCTCGGCCCGTTCTCCGGACGGACGCAGACCTCGATACGGTGCAGTCCGACGGTGCGGAAGCAGTGGTCCACGGCGAGCGCGAGGGCCGTCGGCATCACACCGCGTCCGGCCACCTCCCGGTCCACCCAGTAGCCGATGTGGCCCGAGCACATCGAGCCCCAGGTGATGCCCGCGACGGTGAGCTGGCCGGCCAGCCGCCCCTGGTACTCGATCACGAAGGGCAGCATCCGGCCCGCCTGCGCCTCCGTCCGCAGGTGCCGGACCATCTGCCGGTACGTCGGCCGGCGCGGCGGCAGGCGGCCGGGCAGGGCGGGCGGGACGGTGGCCTCCCAGGGACGCAGCCAGTCGCGGTTGCGCTGGTTCACCTCGCGCCAGGCGCGGTGGTCGCGCAGCCTTATGGGACGGAGGGTGATGTCACCGTCCGACAGCTCGACCGGCCAGGGGGCGTTCAGTGGGGTGCGTCCTTCCTGGGATGGTCGCCGCCGTGGATCTGGTCCACGGCGTGCGGCAGCAGGGGTTCCAGGACCGCCAGGCCGTCGCGTACGCCTCCGGTGGAGCCGGGGAGGTTGACGATCAGGGTGCGCCCGGCGACGCCCGCGACGCCCCGCGAGAGAGCGGCGGTGGGCACCTCGGGCCTCCCGGCCGCGCGGATGGCCTCGGGGATGCCGGGGACCTCGTGGTCGAGTACGGCCCGGGTCATCTCCGGGGTGCGGTCGGTGGGCGAGATGCCGGTGCCGCCGGTGGTGAGCACCACGGCGTAGCCGTCGGCCACGGCCTCGCGCAGTACATCCTGGACGGGCTCGCCGTCCGGGACGACGCGCGGGCCGTCGGTGGCGAAGCCCAGCGCGCCCAGGGCCCGGGCCAGCAGCGGGCCGGTGGTGTCGGAGTAGACGCCCGCGGCGGCGCGGTTGGAGACGGTGACGGCGAGGGCGCGGCGGCCCATGGGCACGGATCCGGGGGCCTGCCCGGAAGCGGGCGCGGGGTCGGTCATCGGTCGCGGCTCCAGTCCCCGGAGGCTCCCCCGGTCTTCTCCTCCACCCGCACGTCCGTGATGACGGCCCCCTTGTCGACGGCCTTGACCATGTCGACGACCGTCAGCGCCGCGACCGACACGGCCGTCAGTGCCTCCATCTCCACACCCGTGCGGTCGGTGGTGCGCACCGTCGCCGCGATCTCCACCGCGTCGTCGGCGACGGCGAGGTCGACCTCCACCCCGGAGAGGGCCAGCGGGTGGCACAGCGGTACGAGGTCGGGGGTGCGCTTGGCGCCCATGATCCCGGCGACGCGGGCGACCGAGAGCGCGTCGCCCTTGGGCACGCCCTCGCCGCGCAGCAGCTCCACCACCCGGGGGGAGACGCGTACGCGGCCGGTGGCGCGCGCCGTGCGGGCGGTGACGTCCTTGGCCGAGATGTCGACCATCCGGGCCGCGCCCGCCTCGTCGATGTGGGTGAGGCCCGCGGCCCCGTCCGCTGGACTCCCCTGTCGCGCGCTGCTCATCGTTCTCCCGCGTCGGTCCGTTCCGGACGTCAACGGTACCCGTCGCGGCACGGGCACCGATGCGTCAGTCCAGGAGGACGACCTCCAGTTCGTCGCCCCGGGCGACCTCGGTGGTCCGCTCGGGTACGACGACCAGCGCGTCGGCGCGGGCCAGCGCGCCCAACAGGTGCGAGCCGGGGCCGCCCACCGGGTGGACCGTGCCCGGCGCCTCGCCGGCGGCCGGGGGCTCGTACCGGCCGCGAAGGAACTGGCGCCTGCCCTCCGGCGAGGCGATCGGCCCGTCGCACTCCAGGCGGGCGGTGACCGTACGCCGGACGACGGGCTCCAGGCCCATCAGGGCGCGCAGGGCGGGACGGACGAACAGCTCGAAGGAGACATAGGAGCTGACGGGGTTGCCGGGGAGGGCGAACAGCGGGATCCGGTCGGGGCCGACCAGGCCGAAGCCCTGCGGTTTGCCGGGCTGCATGGCCAGGCGGCGGAACTCCACGCGCGCGGGGGGCCGCGGCGCGGCGCCCTCGGGCGCCTCCGGCTCCGCGCCGGCCCCGTCCTCCGCCTCGCCCGGCGGCTCGGCGCCGCCCAGGACGGTGCCCTCCAGGCCGGTGAGCGCCTCCTTGACCACGTCGTAGGCGCCGACGCTGACGCCACCGCTGGTGACGATGGCGTCGGCACGTATGAGCTGGTCCTCGACGACGGTGCGCAGGGTGGCGGCGTCGTCGGCCACCGCGCCGACACGGTAGGCGATGGCGCCGGCGTCGCGGGCGGCGGCGGTCAGGGCGAAGCTGTTGGAATCGTGGATCTGACCGGGGCCCAACGGCGCGCCGGGGCGGACCAGTTCGCTGCCGGTGGAGAGCACCACCACGCGCGGGCGCGGCCGTACGGTGACGGTGCCGCGGCCGACGGCGGCCAGCAGTCCGATCTGCGCCGGGCCCAGGACGGTGCCGGCCTCCAGGGCGACGGAGCCGGCGCGTACGTCGCTCCCCCTGCCCCGCACGTACTGCCGCGCCGTCACCGGCCGGTGGACGCGGACCTCGCCGTCCGAACCGGACGGGTCGGCGCTGTGGGCGGCCATGGCACCGGCCCGTCCGGCGCCGGCGCCGCCGTCGGTCCACTCCACGGGGACGACGGCCTCGGCGCCGGGCGGCAGCGGCGCGCCGGTCATCACGCGGGCGGCCTGGCCAGGGCCGACCTCGGGCGGCCGGCCGGCGCCCGCCGCCACGTCGCCGACGACCTCCAGCACCGCCGGGGCGTCCTCGCCCGCCTTCTCCACGTCGGCGACGCGCACCGCGTAGCCGTCCATGGAGCTGTTGTCGAAGGGGGGCAGGGAGACGGGCACCAGGACGTCCTCGGTGAGCACGCAGCCCTGGGCGTCGAGCAGGTGCAGCTCGATGGGCTCCAGCGGCCGGACCGACCGCAGGATGTCGGCCAGGTGCTCGTCGACGGACCGGGTACCGCTCAAGTGCCTACAGCTCCTCTTTGACGAAGTCCCGCAGCCAGGCCCGGAAGTCCGGGCCCAGGTCCTCGCGCTCGCTCGCCAGCCTGACGATGGCGCGGAGATAGTCCCCGCGGTCGCCGGTGTCGTAGCGGCGGCCCTTGAATACCACACCGTGGACCGGGCCGCCGATTCCCTGGTCCGCGGCGAGTGTCTGGAGGGCGTCGGTGAGCTGGATCTCGCCGCCGCGGCCGGGCTCGGTCTTGCGCAGCACCTCGAAGACGGCCGGGTCCAGGACGTAGCGGCCGATGACGGCCAGGTTGCTGGGGGCGTCCTCGCGGCGGGGCTTCTCCACCAGGTCCGACACGCGTACGACATCGTCGTCGCCGGTGGGCTCGGCGACGGCGCAGCCGTAGAGGTGGATGCTGTCCGGATCGACCTCCAGCAGCGCCACGACGCTGCCGCCGTAGGTCTCCTGGACCTCGATCATCCTGGACAGCAGCGGGTCGCGCGCGTCGATGAGGTCGTCGCCGAGGAGGACCGCGAAGGGCTGGTCGCCGACGTGCGGGGCGGCGCACAGCACCGCGTGGCCCAGGCCCCTGGGGTCGCCCTGGCGCACGTAGTGGATGGTGGCCAGGTCGGTGGACTCCTGGACGCGGGTGAGCTTGGTCGCGTCGCCCTTGCTGCGCAGCACCTCCTCCAGTTCGTAGTTGCGGTCGAAGTGGTCCTCCAGCGGGCGCTTGTTGCGGCCGGTGACCATCAGGACGTCAGGGAGGCCGGCGGTGACGGCCTCCTCCACCACGTACTGGATCGCGGGCTTGTCGACGACCGGCAGCATCTCCTTCGGGGTGGCCTTCGTCGCCGGAAGGAAGCGGGTGCCGAGCCCGGCGGCCGGGATGACGGCCTTGGTGATCCGCCGTGTACGCGAGGTAGTCATGTCTGCACCATAGCCGTTGGTTTGTAACGTAACGCGCATGTCTGACTGATCCGTTGCGGTTCACGGGGAATCATCCCGGCACTCGGGCCGCGCTGGCGCGCCAGCAGGATGATAATGCGCCTGCCATGGCGAGGGACTGGCGTAATCGAGCCGGGGAGATGAACACGGCGTGAAGGATGACGGAATCACCGGAGCACACCGGGGTACACGTGCGGCGCCGGGTACGGCGCCGGGGGAAGGGCCGCGGACGGTGGCCGACGAGAAGCGGGCCCTGCGGCGCGCCCTCCTGGCGGCCCGGGCCCGCCTGCCGGAGGACGGCGTACACCGGCTCGCCGGCGCGCTCGCCCGGCACGCCCTGGAGCTGCCCGAACTGGCCGGAGCGCGCACCGTCGCCGCGTACGTCTCGGTGGGGCGCGAGCCGGACACCCGCGCGCTGGTGGACGAACTGCACTGGCGCGGCGTGCGCGTGCTGCTGCCGGTGCTGCTGCCGGACGACGACCTGGACTGGGCCGCGTACGAGGGCGCCGAGTTCCTCTCTCCCGCCCGCCGGGGGCTGCTGGAGCCCACCGGACAGCGGCTGGGTCCGCGGGCGGTGACCGGGGCGGATGTCGTACTGCTGCCGGGCCTGGCGGTGGACCGGCGCGGGATGCGCCTGGGACGCGGCGGAGGGAGTTACGACCGGATGCTGGCCCGGATCGAGGCGCCCGGGGCCGGGCCGGCGCTGGTGGTGCTGCTGCACTCGGGCGAGTACCTGCGCCGGGTACCGGCGGAGCCCCACGACCGGCCGGTGCACGCCGCGGTGACCCCCGAGGGGGTGCACCGCTTCACGGCGTGAGACCGGCGGGCGCGGGGCTCGCGGCGGTACGGGGTGAGGGCGGCTACGGGGTGAGCGCCATGGTGTCCTCGGTGGCGTCGTCGACGGCCTTCGGGCTGAACGCCCAGTCCAGCTGCTCGCCCTCGGCCCACTTGTCCGTCTGGTCCACGTAGTTGGCGTGGTAGGCGTGGCCGGAGGCGCCGGTGAGGTTGATCCAGCTCGACCCGTCGAGGTCGGCCAGGTTGACCACCATCCGCATCGACGGCACCCAGATCACCTCGTAACCGCCCGCCGCGTTCCAGCCGGTGGCGTTGACGGCGGCCTCGCCGCCGCCGAGGTCCCAGGGACCGCGGTTGAGCAGGTGCTGGACGAAGCCGGGGCCCTCGGTGCCCAGGGTCTGGTTCTGGAGCATCAGCCGGTGCAGACGGCCCCAGCTCCAGGTCTCGATGTCCTTGCCGAGCTTGGTGGTCAGCTCCCAGCGGGCGTCCTTCATGGCGCGGGCCAGCAGCGCGTCGCGGTCGCCCTCGCCCTCCTCGAAGCGGCTGCCGGGGGTCCACCATCCGCTGTCGGGCTCGTCCAGCAGCGTGCGCACGACCTCGTACCAGCGGTCGCCGCCGTCGGGCTGCGCGGAGGACGGGGCGCGCGTGCCGCACTCGCGGACGGTGCGCGGGTTGCCGCTCAGGTCCTCGATCGGGCCGGACTCGTCGGCCGGGCGGACCCGCAGGCACTCGCCCTCGACGCGGACCTCCCTGGGCAGCTTGTTGCCGAAGCCGAGCTTGAGGAGGTTGCGCCACACGCCGTTGAAGTAGGCGGCGGGCGCGGAGTCGGCGTCCTGGGTGTAGTCCCAGCCCTCCAGCAGCTCCTGTGCCCGGCGGACGTAGGGGTCCTCGACGTCGATCCTCAGCAGGTACGGCACCAGGATCTTGGCCATCTCGCTGCTGCTGTCCAGCTGCATGGTGCGCATGTCGTCCGTGGAGACCTTGCCGCCGTCCTTGATCTTGGACTGGATGAGGTCGTCGATCCGCTGGCTGCGCGCGCCGTAACCCCAGTCCTCGGTGAGCAGGTAGGGGTACTTCTCCGCGTCGATCACGGCCTGGTTGGCGGTGACGATGTAGCCGCGCTCCGGGTTGTACTCCCAGGGCAGGGCCTCCTGCGGTATGTAGCTCTTCCACTCGTAGTCCGGGTCCCAGCCGGGCGCCGGGTAGCGTCCGTCGTGGCCCTCGGCGCGGACCGGGATGCGGCCGGGCGCCTGGTAGCCGATGTTGCCCTCGGTGTCGGCGTAGACCAGGTTCTGGGAGGGGACGGCGAACTTCCGGGCGGCCTCGCGGAACCCGCCGAAGTCGGTGGCGGTGTTCAGCTCGAAGACCGCGTCCATGGTCCTGGAGGGCTCCAGCGCCGTCCAGCGCAGCGCGACGGCGTAGCCCTTGCCGCGGTCGGGGGCGACGTCGCCGACCGGGGCGTGGTCGCCGACACCGGACAGCTCACCGCTGCGGTCGGAGACGAGGGGGCCATGGCGGGTGGAGCGGACGGTGATCTTCCGGTCCTCGCCGCCCGCGACCTTGATGACCTCCTCGCGGGCCTCGTACGGGACCTTCTCGCCGTCGTAGAGGTAGGTCCCGTTCTCGATCTTCTCCAGGTACAGGTCCGTGACGTCGGCGCCGAGGTTGGTGAAACCCCAGGATATGTCCTGGTTGTGGCCGATTATCACACCCGGCATGCCGGAGAAGGTGAAGCCCGCGACGTCGAAGGGGCATGTCTCGCCGACCGAGTTGCAGTGCAGGCCCATCTGGTACCAGAGGGAGGGGAGCTGCGGGGCCAGGTGCGGGTCGTTGGCGAGCAGCGGCTTGCCGGTGGTCGTGTACTCGCCGGAGACGACCCAGGAGTTGGAGCCGATCCCGTCGCCGTTGGGGCCCAGGAGGGAGGGGATGGCGTCGAGGGAGGCGGCCAGGGCGGCGAGCTGGGGCCGTGCGCCCTGGCCGGCCTGGCCGGCCTGGCCCGCACCGGCGCCCTGGGCGGTGCCGTCGGCGCCGGGGGAAACCGCGCCGCCGGGGGCCGTGGTGCTGGGGTCGGAGGTACCGGGGGCCGCGGTGCCGTTCTGCGCGGCGCTCCCGCTCTCCACAGCGGCGGCCTCCGGGTCGTAGGCGCCGTCGAGAGCTCCGACCGCGCCGTCCCGGACGATCGGCTTGTTCCGGTCGTAGGGGTAATCCGGGTAGAGCGCCTCGATCTGCTCGCTCGTCAGGCGGCTGGAGAGCAGGGCCCGGTCTATCTCGTCCTGCATGTTGCCGCGCAGGTCCCAGGCCATGGCCTTGAGCCAGGCCACGGAGTCCACCGGCGACCACTTGTGCGGTCTGTAGTCGCTGACGAAGCCGAGGGCCGCGTACTCCAGGGAGAGTTCCGCGCCGCTGCGGCCGCCCAGATAGGAGTTGACGCCCTCCGCGTAGGCCAGCAGGTACTTCTTGGATGTCTCCGACAGCTTGGTGTCGTACTCCTCCTGCGCCACCTTCCGCCACCCCAGGGTACGCAGGAAGGCGTCGGTCTCGACCTGGCTCTCGCCGAACATCTCCGACAGCCGGCCGGCCGTCAGATGCCGCCGTACGTCCATCTCCCAGAAGCGGTCCTGGGCGTGGACGTAGCCCTGGGCACGGAAGAGGTCCTCGGCACTGTCGGCGTAGAGCTGGGGTATGCCGTGCTCGTCGCGTTTGACGGCGACCGGGGCGGAGAGGCCGTCGAGCTCCATCGAGCCGGTCGTCTGCGGGAAGGACGCGCGGACGGTGCCGACGCTCCAGTAGGCGCCGTAGCCGACGCCCGCCACGAGCAGCAGCACGACTACGATCACGAGGAGGCGGGCGCGTCGCGGGGTCTTCTTGGCGGGCATCGCTGTCCTTCGAGGGCAGGGTGGGACCTGAGGTGCTGGAGCAACCATAGGACGAGCCGGATCACCGGTCGGCAGGGAGGCCGAGCATCGGGAGCCGAAGATTCAAGCAATGGTAAATTATTAGGCAACGCAATGATCTCCCGGCGGTCGGGTTCCGGCCGTTCGCTTCCGCGTGCCTACGGAAGGACCCGCTTCTGACTGTTGACCGCCTCAACGAACTCATGCTGGTCTCCGCGCTCGTCCTGCTCGTCGCCGTCGCGGCCGTCCGGCTCTCATCCCGCACAGGGCTCCCCAGCCTTCTGATCTACCTCGGCATCGGGCTCGTCATCGGACAGGACGGGCTCGGGGTCGAGTTCGACAACGCCGAACTGACCCAGGTGCTGGGCTACGCGGCACTCGTGGTGATCCTCGCCGAGGGCGGTCTGGGCACCAAGTGGCACCAGATCCGCCCGGCGGTGCCCGCCGCGGCCGTACTGGCGACCGCGGGCGTCGCGGTCAGTGTGGGCGTCACCGCCGCGGGAGCCCACTACCTGGTGGGACTGGACTGGCGTCCGGCGCTGATCATGGGGGCGGTCGTCTCCTCGACGGACGCCGCGGCGGTCTTCTCCGTGCTGCGCAAGGTGCCGCTGCCGCCCCGCCTGACGGGGATGCTGGAGGCGGAGTCCGGATTCAACGACGCCCCGGTGGTGATCCTGGTCGTCGCCTTCGCCTCGGCCGGCCCGATGGATTCGTGGTACGTCCTGCTCGGGCAGATCGCGCTGCAGCTGGCCATCGGGCTCGCGGTCGGGCTGGCCGTCGGCAAGCTGGGCGAGTACGGGCTGCGGCAGGTCGCGCTGCCCGCCTCGGGCCTGTACCCGATCGCGGTGATGGCGCTGTGCGTCCTGGCGTACGCCGGGGGTGCGCTGGCCCAGGGCAGCGGGTTCCTGGCGGTCTACGTCAGCGCGGTCGTCCTCGGCAACTCCAGGCTGCCGCACCGCCCCGCCACCCGGGGGTTCGCCGACGGCATGGCGTGGATCGCGCAGATCGGCCTGTTCGTGCTGCTCGGCCTGCTGGCCGCCCCCTCCGAGCTGCTGCGCGACTTCTGGGCGGCGCTGGTACTCGGAGGGGTGCTGACGCTGGTGGCACGGCCGGCGTCCGTGGTGCTGTGCTCCCTGCCCTTCCGGCTCCCCTGGCGGGAGCAGACGCTGATGTCGTGGGCGGGGCTGCGCGGCGCGGTGCCGATCATCCTGGCGACGATCCCCATGGTCGACCAGGTGCAGGGCAGTCGGCGGATCTTCAACATCGTCTTCGTGCTGGTCGTGGTCTTCACCCTGCTCCAGGGGCCGACCCTGCCGTGGGCCGCCCGCCGGCTCGGGCTGGACAAGGCCGGCGACACGCAGGACCTGGAGATCGAGTCGGCCCCGCTGGAGCGGCTGCGCGGGCATCTGATCGCGGTCTCCATCCCCGACGGCTCGCGCATGCGGGGCGTGGAGGTGACCGAGCTGCGGCTGCCGAAAGGCGCGGCGGTCACCCTGGTCGTACGGGAGGACAGCAGTTTCGTGCCCTCGCCCTCGACCGTCCTGCGGCATGGCGACGAACTGCTGGTGATCGCCACCGACGCGGTGCGGGACGCCACCGAGCGGCGGCTGATGGCCGTGGGCCGGGGCGGCAAGCTGGCGGGCTGGCTGGGGACGGCGGGCAGTTCGGCGCTGCGGAAGGACTGAAGGGCTGCTGGGAGAACGGACGGGAGCGGGGACAGGGTGCGAGGCAGGGAGACGCTGGCGTGGAGACGCGGGCGGGGTTCGGCCGGACCCGCGGGTTGATCGGCTACCCTGAGGCCGTACGTTTGTCCGACTTTCGGAGCTACCGGAGTTTCGACCCCGCCTGATGCAGGGCCGGCACGGCCGCCCGGTCGACCACACGCCGCGGTCCGTGCGAGAGGACGGCCTTCGGCGTGCCCCGCCGTACCGCGCCGCCGTGCGCCGTACAGCGGCGCGGTGCGCTACCAGGCGGCAGAAAGGTACGGCCGTGGCCACCACGGTCACTCCCGTCACTGACCGGAAGCCCGGCTATCGGGGCCTGCTGCGCACTCCCGGTGCGTGGACGTTCCTGCTGCCCGGTTTCCTGGCCCGCCAGCCCTTCGCGATGCTGACGCTCGGCATCGTGCTGCTGGTCGAGGACACCACCGGATCGTTCGGCACGGCGGGCACCGTCTCCGCCGTGACCGGCGTGTCGATGGCCCTGTTCGCGCCGCGAAGCGGCCGGCTCGCCGACCGCTTCGGCCAGCGCGCCGTCCTGGTGCCCGGGGTGCTGCTGCACGCCACCGCCGTGGGTGCGCTGACGGCCCTGGCGCTGTCCCGGGCGCCGTTGTGGGCGCTGCTGCTGGCGGCCGTACCGGCCGGCGCATCGGTGCCGCAGGTCGGCCCGATGGTGCGGGCCCGCTGGGCGCACCTGCTCAGGGGCGCACCGGGCTCGCCGGGCGGATCGGGTCCGCCGGGCGTGCGGAACGGGCCGGACGGGCCGGGTGGGGCCCGGCTGCTGTCGACGGCGGCGGCGTTCGAGTCGGTCACCGACGAGCTCACTTTCGTCATCGGCCCGGTCCTGGCCACCGCACTGTGCACCGGGGTGCACCCCGCCGCCGGGCTGTCCGCCGAGGCGGCCCTGACCGTCGTCGGCGGACTGCTCTTCGCGGCCCAGCGCCGTGCCGCGCCCCCCGCCCACCGCCGCGCCCGGGGGGCGGGCGGTGCGCCGCCCGCCTCGGCGCTGTCGGTGCCGGGCGTACGGGTGCTGATCGTCGCCTTCCTCGGCATCGGCGCGGTCTTCGGCGGGATGCAGGTGTCGATGGCCGCCTTCACCGAATCCATCGGCCAGCCCGGTCTCAACGGCGTGCTGTACGGCGTCTTCGCCGCGGGCAACATGCTCGCCGGCCTCGTCTTCGGCGCCCTGACCTGGCGCTCGGCCCCGCAGCGCCGACTGCTGACGGCATACGCGCTGCTGACGCTCGCCACCGCGCCGCTGTGGGCGGTGGACATGGTCCCGCTGCTGGCCGTCCTCGGACTGCTGGCGGGCATGGGCATCGCGCCGAGTCTGATCACCGGATTCACCCTGGTGGAACGACTGGCGCCGGCGGGCGTGCGCACCGAGGCGTTCACCTGGATGGCCGGTGCGGTGGCGATGGGGCAGGCATGCGCCGCGGCGGCCGCCGGGCGGCTGACGGACGGCTTCGGGGCGAGCGCCGGGTTCACGGTGCCGCTGGCCGCCACGGCGCTGGCGCTGGTGACGGTGGCGGCGCTGCGCGGATGGCTGGAGCCGGACAGCGGGCAGACGGGCGCTGGGGAGGGACCGCGAACCGGGTGACGGAGGGCCCCGGACGGAGGACGGGAGAGGCGCTCCGGGGCGTGGCGAGAGTCACCGTCGGCCGCTCCCGGTGGACTAAGCCGCCGGAATACTGCACCATGGTGCGTCGTTAGCACTCCACAGGGAAGAGTGCCAGGAGGAGCAAGTGCCGACCTATCAGTACCAGTGCACCGAGTGCGGCGAGGGCCTGGAAGCGGTTCAGAAGTTCACCGACGACGCGCTCACCGAGTGCCCGAGCTGCAAGGGCCGCCTGAAGAAGGTGTTCTCCGCGGTCGGCATCGTCTTCAAGGGATCCGGCTTCTACCGGAACGACAGCCGCGGCTCCTCGTCGGCGTCGTCCTCGTCGGCGTCGTCCTCGTCGGCGTCGTCCTCGTCGGCGTCGTCCTCTTCTTCCGAGAAGAGCTCGGGCTCGTCCGGCGGTTCGTCGTCCAAGGCGGGCTCCTCGGCGGCCTGACTCCGCCGCCTGCCGCCCTCCGGTCCGGGGCCGGAACCGGCCCGTCCCGGCCCCGCGGCGGCGCACCGCTGCGGGGTCGCGGCGTACAGGGCTAGGGTGTTCGGCCATGAGCGCACAGGCGGAGACAGGCGTCATCGGCGGGTCCGGGTTCTACTCCTTCCTGGACGACGTGATGGAGGTCGCGGTGGACACGCCGTACGGCGAGCCCAGCGACTCCCTCTTCATCGGCGAGATCGCTGGACGCCGGGTGGCTTTCCTGCCCCGGCACGGCCGCAAACACCACCTTCCCCCGCACCGGATCAACTACCGGGCCAACCTGTGGGCCCTGCGCTCGGTCGGTGTGCGGCGGGTGCTGGGGCCGTGTGCGGTGGGCGGTCTGCGGCCCGAGTACGGGCCCGGCACGCTGGTGGTACCGGACCAGCTCGTGGACCGCACCAAGTCCCGCGTCCAGACCTACTACGACGGCGAGGCGCTGCCCGACGGCTCGGTGCCGAATGTGGTGCACCTGTCCTTCGCCGACCCGTACTGCGAGACGGGCCGAGCGGTGGCCGTCGAGGCGGCGCGCGGACATGACTGGGAGCCGGTGGACGGCGGCACCATGGTGGTGATCGAGGGACCGCGCTTCTCCACCCGCGCGGAATCGCGCTGGCACGCGGCGCAGGGCTGGTCGGTGGTCGGGATGACCGGGCATCCGGAGGCGGTCCTCGCCCGCGAAATGGGGCTGTGCTACTCCTCGATCGCGCTGGTAACCGACCTGGACGCCGGAGCGGAGACTGGTGAGGGCGTCTCGCACGAGGAGGTGCTCCAGGTCTTCACGCAGAACGTCGGACGGCTGCGCGAGGTGCTCTTCGACACGGTGGCCGGGCTGCCGGCGGAGCGGGACTGCGACTGCGCGACGGCGCTGGACGGGATGGACACGGGGATCGAGCTTCCGTAGGCGCGACCGGCCTCCGGGCCCGGCCGGTGGAGGGCCTGAGGGTGGGGGCGGGAGCGGCTCGTGCGACCTCCGTCCCTCGTGTATCCCTCGTGCGGGCGAGCGAGTTGTCCACAACCGGTGGGTAACCCACAGGCTCCAGCGGATCGCCGCGGAACCGGACATCGTCGAGGTCTTCCCACCACAAGGCGGTGACCTCGATGTCCTCTTCCCTCCAGTCCGCCCCCGTCCCCACCCCCTCCACCCCTTCCATCCCTTCCACCCTTTTCGCACCTCTCTCCCCTCCTCCGCTCTCTCCCTCCTGCCCGACCTCCGTCCCCCCTCCGTCCTCCTCCCTCTCCACACCCCACTCCCTGCCCCCGCCCTCGAGCCCTCCACCCGCCGGCCCCGTGCCGGAGTTCGAACCGGTGCGCGCGGGGCGGAGTGCTCTTGGCTCCCTCCGGGCCGCGGGCCGGTGGTTCCGGGCGATGGCCCTGCTGCTGGCCGTCGCCTCCGCGGGCGCCGCCCTCTGGGAGGCGCCCGCGGACGGAAGCGGGGAAGGGCACGGTACTCCTCCGGCAGCCCGGCCCGCGGCCGGAGAAGCACCGGCGGCCCCCGCCCCGCCCCCTTCCGCGGACGGCCGGGACGGCGGCACGACGGTGGACGCCCCGGTCCGGATCCCCGACGCGGAGGCGGTGCGGCTGCTGCGTCCCGGGGACAGGGTGGACGTGCTGGCCACCCCGGACGGCGGCCCGGCGGGCCGCGCACGGACCATCGCCCGGAACGTACGGGTGACGGCCGTACCCGAGCCGGCCTCCGGCCCGGAGGCCGGTCCCGGCGGCCGGGAGGGGGCGCTGGTGGTGCTCTCGGTATCCCGGCCGGCGGCCGCCCGGCTCGCCGGCGCGGCGGCACACTCACTTCTGGCGGTGACGCTGTGCTGACCGCCGCCCGCCGGGTCCCGGACTGGACAGTGCGTGCGGGGTTCGTGCAGCGTGTGCTGCGTTCACCCGGCGGAGGCCGGAGCACGTGTGCGGAGGAGAGGCAGTCCCTTGAGCGAGAAGCAGGGCATTCTGACCGGGTTCAGGTCATTCCTGATGCGGGGCAACGTGGTCGATCTGGCCGTTGCCGTCGTCATCGGAGCGGCCTTCACCAAGATCGTGAACTCGGTGGTGGAAGGCGTCATCAACCCGGTGGTGGGTTCCATCGGCCCCAAGGACCTCGACCGCTACCAGTCCTGCCTCCAGGGCCCGTGCGATTTCGACGAGGCCACCGGTGCGGCCCTCAGCGGCATCGCCATCAAGTGGGGCTCGGTGCTGAGCGCCGTGCTGACCTTCCTGATCACCGCCGCGGTCGTCTACTTCCTGATGATCGTGCCGATGAACAAGTTCAAGGAGCGGCTGGACGCCCTGAGCGCCAAGGAGGCGGCGGAGGCGGCCGCGACCCCGGTGCAGAAGACCGAGGTGGAGCTGCTCATCGAGATCCGCGACGCGTTGCTGGCCCAGCGCGGCGACAACGGCACCACGGACGCCGCCGCCCTGCTGGCGGCGCAGCGCAAGGCCTCCGACAGCGGTGCCCAGCCCGATTCCGAGAGGACATCCGGAACCTCCGGGAACACCCCCGGGAAGGCCTGACCCGGACGCTTCCCGGAGCGCCGCGCGGGCAGCGGCGACGGCGCGGCCTCACAGATGGTGCGGGGGCCTCTCGTCCAGGAAACGGGCCAGATCGCCCGCACCGCCGTCGCCGCCGTCATCGCCCGTTTCCGGACGCTCGCCCCAGCCCCGGTCGGTGTCGTCGGCCGCGGGGCGGCTCAGCGGATCGGAGAAGTCCAGCACGGATGCCGGGTCGCGGGGCTCGTCGCGGGACGCGGAGCCACGGCCGGAAGCGGCGGGAATGCTCATCCCCCCAGGGTACGGCCGCCCGGCTCGCCCCCGGGAGGAGGATCATGGCCCCATGAGCACCTTGAGGGTCAACGACGCACTGACGGATGTCCAGGGCCTGCGGGTCGGCCACGCCCAGCGGATCGGCGACGGCTGGCTGACGGGCACGACCGTGGTCCTCGCGCCGGAGGGCGGGGCGACCGCCGCCGTGGACGTGCGGGGCGGCGGTCCCGGCACCCGGGAGACCGACGCCCTGGATCCGCGCAATCTGGTGGAGCGCGTCGACGCCGTGGTACTGACCGGGGGCAGCGCCTTCGGCCTGGACACCGCCTGCGGGGTGACGGCCTGGCTGGAGGAGAGAGGCAGGGGCTTCCCCGTCGGCCCGGAACCGGACCAGGTGGTGCCCGTGGTCCCGGCCGCCTGCCTCTTCGACCTGGGCCGCGGCGGTTCCTGGCGCGCCCGCCCCGATGCCGCGCTCGGCTGGGAGGCGGCCGAAGCGGCCGCCCGTACAAGCGTCGGCGAGCCGGTCCTTCAGGGCAACGTCGGGGCCGGTGCGGGGGCCGTGGCCGGTGGCCTCAAGGGCGGGGTGGGCACCGCGAGCACAACCCTGCCGTCGGGCACCACGGTGGGCGCGCTGGCCGTGGTCAACGCGGTGGGTTCGGCTCTGGACCCGGCCACAGGCGTGCTCTACGGCGAGCTGTACGGCAAGCGACCGGTCTTCCCCCGGGAGATTGAGCACGCCGAGGCGCTGCGGGCCCTGGCCGCCGCCCAGCAGGAGTCGGAACGCCGTTCGGCCGCCTCGGTGCGGCCACCGCTCAACACCACGCTGGCCGTGGTGGCCACCGACGCGGAGCTCGCTCCCGCTCAGGCGCAGAAGCTGGCGGGCACCTCACACGACGGGCTGGCCCGCGCGGTCCGCCCGGTGCATCTGCTCACCGACGGGGACACCGTCTTCGCCCTGTCCACCGGCGCCCGCCGCCCGGAGGCGGAGGAGATCAACGACGTGCTGGCGGCTGGCGCCGACACCCTGACGCGTGCGGTGGTCAAAGCGGTGCGGGCCGCGGAGGGCGTGGACGGCCCGGGTGGGGTGTTCCCGGCGTACCACGACCTCTACGGCCGCCCCTGAGCCGGTACGACCCCGGCTTCCGCCCTTCGAGTCCCACGGCCTCGTCCCGTACGACCTCGCCCGGGGGTCGCGCCGGAGTGCCGGCACCACCGGTCCCGGACACAGCGGGACCCCGGCGCTGGGGGGGGAGTGCGCCGGGGTCCCTGTCCAGGGGGCGTATCCGGTGGTCTTCTGTCGTGTCCCGTCACGGCGCGGTGTCCACCACCTCGCCGGGCACCGTCACGCCGCCGCGTCGAAGCCCGTGTCATGGGCCATCTTCTTCAGTTCGAGCAGGGCGTGCTTCTCGATCTGCCGAATGCGTTCCCTCGTCAGGCCGTGCTGCTTGCCGACCTCCGTCAGCGTGCGCTCGCGTCCGTCCTCGATGCCGTAGCGCGCCCGGATGATGGAGGCCGTCCGGTCGTCGAGCCGACCGATCATGTCCTCCAGTTCCTCACGCCGCAGCATCACCAGCACGGAGTCCTCGGGAGAGGTCGCGGAGGTGTCCTCCAACAGGTCGCCGAACTGCGTCTCGCCCTCATCGTCCACGGACATGTTCAGGCTGACCGGGTCGCGCGCCCAGTCCAGCACGTCCGTGACGCGCTCGGGGTTGGAGCCCAGCTCCTCCGCGATCTCGGCGGGCTCGGGGTCGCGGCCGTGCTCGCGGTTGAACTCCCGCTGCACACGCCGGATCCGTCCCAGCTCCTCGACCAGGTGGACGGGGAGGCGGATGGTGCGCGACTGGTCGGCGATCGACCGCGTGATGGCCTGGCGGATCCACCACGTCGCGTACGTGGAGAACTTGAAGCCCTTGCGGTAGTCGAACTTCTCCACCGCCCGCACCAGGCCCGCGTTCCCCTCCTGGATCAGGTCCAGCAGCGGCAGGCCGCTGCGGGGGTAGCGCCGCGCGACGGCGACGACCAGGCGCAGGTTGGAGCGGATGAAGACGTCCTTGGCGCGCTCGCCTTCGGCGGCCACGGCTTCCAGCTCCTCGCGGGTCGCGGTCGCGGCCGGCGAGTCCTCCGAGACGGGCTCGACCCCGCCGTCGAGGACACGCCGGGCGTACACACCCGCCTCGATGGCGAGCGAGAGCTCGACCTCCTTCGCCGCGTCCAGCAGCGGGGTCCGGGCGATCTCGTCGAGGTACATGCCGACCAAGTCCCGGTCCGCTACATCCCCCGCCGACGAGGTACGTACAGGTCGTGCCTCGTCAGCGCCGTTGGGATCGGCCTGACGACGGGCGACGGCACGGGTTGCCATGCGTACTCCCTTGCGAGTCGTGGTCTACAACTGGTCGGTGGCGGTCCAGCCACCCGGCGTCTCCTGTACTCGGGTGCCCGTTCCGATGGAATCAACGACTTCAATCCGGACAGAATTCCCGCGGCGCGCATCGTTCTTCCGGTTCTTGCGGTATTCTGCACCGCCACACAGAGGATGCCTTCCATGGCGGAGCGCGGAGAAGTCCAGGTCAGAGCGGGCGAGTAAGGCGGCCTTCCGAATCTGACGGACATCTACGACCACTACGCCCGTGAGACCCCCGTCACACCCGCCACCGTGCCCCTCACCACCGAGGCCAGACGCCCCTGACCGCTCTCCCACCCCGAGGACGGCCCGCACCGCCTCCTGGTCGCCCTGGAGAAGGACTCGAACCGCGTCCTGGGTCACGCCACCAACAGCCCGTTCCGCCCAGGCCCGCCCGCTCCGCCTCGGTCGGGGTCAGCGTCCACCTCGCACCCGACACCCGCGGGCGGGGCATCGGCGCCCTGCTGTACGAGCGCCTCCTCGACGCCCCCGACGGCGAGGACGTCCACCGTGCCCACGCGGCCGTGGCCCAGCCAACGAGGCCTCCGGGCGCCTCCGCACCCACTTCGGCTTCCGCCACGTCGGCACCTACGGCGAGGTCGGCCGGAAGTTCGGCCGGTACTGGGACGTGGCCTGGTACGAGAAGCCACTGGACTCCCGAAGGCGCGCGCCACCCGCGCGCCCGCACCGCCCGCGCGCGGCATCCGCCGGACGCGTTCCCCCGTCACCCTCCGGGGCCACCGAACCGCTCCTCCGCAGCGCGGCGCCGCACCCGGCGCCGACTCCCACCGCACAATCCCGGTGGGCCCGTCCGAAGCACCCCACCCGGGCCCCGCCCGACACCCCGCCTCCGCCCACGGACCCATCCGCGCCCCTCCGCACCCCTCCGCACCCTGCCATTGGCCCGACCACTGACAGTCCCGCACCCCTCTGGCCGCGGGCCCGGCGCGCTGGAACGATGTGGCCGCCACGGCTCCGGCATCCCCTCCGCCCGCCCGCATGCCGCCCTTTCCGCACGCGTACCACCGGCCCCACCCGTTCCGTCCGCACATGTGAGGAGAGCCCCGATGCAGCAGCCCGCGACTCCCAGCCGCAGACAAGCCCTCACCACCGGCCTGTTGGGTGTCACCGCGGCGCTGGCCGCCTCCGACTCCCTCCCCTCGCCGGCGAACGCCGCCACCGGACCGAACGCCGTACCGGCCGCCGACACCGACCGCGCCCGCACGCGCGCTGGGGCCCGGGCCCTGGTCCGGCAGATGTCCCTGGAGGACAAGGTCGGGCAGCTCTTCGTCGTCGAGGTCTACGGGCAGGCCGCCGGCACGGTCTCCGCCGGCAACCGCGCCCTGTACGGCGTGGACACCCCCGCCGAGGTCATCGCCAAGTACCGGCCGGGCGGGATCATCTACTTCGACGCCCGACGCGGCCCCGACAACGTCCGCGATCCGCTCCAGACCGCTCGCCTGTCCAACGGCCTCCAGCGGGCCGCGCGCCGCGCCGGCGCCCGCGTGCCACTGCTGGTCTCCATCGACCAGGAGGGCGGCAGCGTCGTCTATCGTCTCACCGACCCCGCCACCCTCCTGCCCGGCAACATGGCGCTGGCGGCGGGCCGGTCCACCGCCGGCACCCGTCGCTCGGCCGAGATCATCGGTCTGGAGCTGGCGGCGATGGGCGTCAACCAGAACTACGCCCCGGTCGCCGACGTCAACGTCAACCCCGAGAACCCGGTCATCGGCGTCCGCTCCTTCGGCTCCGACCCCGCCTTGTGCGCCTCCCTGGTCGACGCCTCCGTGAGCGGCTACCACCGCGGCCGGATCGCCTCCGCCGCCAAGCACTTCCCTGGGCACGGCGACACCGACACCGACAGCCACACCGGCCTCCCGCGGATCGACCACACCCGCGAGGAACTGGAGAACCTCGACCTGCCGCCTTTCCGGGCCGCCATCGCGCGCGGTGTCGACACGATCATGACGGCCCACATCGTCGTCCCGGCCCTGGACCCGTCGGGCGTCCCGGCCACCATGTCGCAGCCGATCGTCACCGGGCTGCTGCGCGAGGAGCTGGGCTTCGAGGGCCTGATCGTCACCGACGCCCTGGACATGCGGGGCGCCTCGGGCCAGTTCCCCCCGGACGTGGCGCCGGTCCGGGCCCTCGAAGCCGGCTGCGACCAGCTCGTCCTGGCGCCGAAGCCGGACATCGCCTACGACGCCGTCCTGGAGGCCGTACGCGGCGGGAAGATCCCCGTCTCCCGCCTGGACGCCTCGGTCGAGCGGATCCTGGCACACAAGCTCCGCCGTGATCTCTTCCGGCACCCGTACGTGAACGAGCGGCGCGCCGTCCGCACCGTCGGCGCCGAACGCCACAGGGTCGACGCCCAGGCCATCACCGACCGCACCGTCACCCTGGTCAGGAACGAGGGGCCCCTCCTCCCCCTCTCCTCCGGCGCACGCTCCGTCCTGGTCGCCGGCTGGGGGGTGGACACCACCCGGACCCTCGCCGACGCCGTCGCCGAGCGGCCCGGCCAGAGCGCCGCCGTCCTGGAGACGGGCGCGATCCCCTCCACGGACCGCATCACCGAGGCGGCGGGCGCGGCGGCGGGCCACGGCCTGGTGATCGTCTCCGTCAACGCGGCCGCGGCGGGCTCGGAGAGGGGCGCCGCCCAGGCGAGGCTGGTCCAGGCCCTGATGGACACCGGCACACCCTTCGTCGCCGTCGCCGTCCGCAACCCGTACGACATCCGCCGCTTCCCCGGCGTCCCCGTCTACCTGGCCACCTACTCCTACGGCGCCCCCTCCCTCCGGGCCGCCGTCCGCGCAGTCTACGGCGACCTCTCCCCCGCCGGCCGGCTCCCGGTCGCCGTCCCGGACGCCGACTCCACCGGCACCCTCTACCCCTTCGGACACGGCCTGACGTACTGATCCGCCCAGCACGTTCGGCACGCCCCGCACTCATCCGCTAACCTGTCCTGCGTCACGCCTTCGTAGCTCAGGGGATAGAGCACCGCTCTCCTAAAGCGGGTGTCGCAGGTTCGAATCCTGCCGGGGGCACAGCGCATCAGGCGTTGACCTGGGGTTTCTCCCCGGGGAAGCGCCTTACTCAGCCCCGGACTCCTCGTCCGGGGCCGTCTGCGTGAGCGGACGGGTTGTTGATCTCCCGAATATCGCCCGACGGACCAGCACCATCCGGCACGGACTCCGGGCCGAGTTCCTTCCCGCCGTTGGGCTGGGTCTCCGCTTCTGGGGCGGTGTCCTCCGAGGTGGTACGAGCACGCGGGACCAGCCGGGCGGCGGCCTCGGCGATCGCCAGATCCGCTTCCGGGAGCAGGCTCGTGTACGTGTCCGACGTGATGGTGATCGAGGAGTGGCCGAGCATCTCCTGGATGTCCTTCAGATCAGCGCCGGCCGCGTGAGCCAGAGTCGCCGCGCCGTGGCGTAGGTCGTGGAGCCGGATCGGTGGAAGGCCGGCCTCCTCGTACAACTCGATGAACCGCCGTGTGACGTTGGCGGGGTGGAGCGGTTCTCCGTTCTCCCGCGTGAAGACCCTGCCGGTCTCCACCCAGGGCCTTTGAGAAGTGCCGAGGTGGGCGGTTCGCCTGCTGAGAGCCGGATGTGACGGCTTGTTGGCTTCTGCCGGAGGCGCCCCTGGACGCAGAACAGGCATGGCCGCTGGTGATCATGTGGG
>NZ_JAJFAU010000034.1 GCF_022614595.1 Streptomyces sp. CNQ085 | reverse complement strand
CGGACCACGGGAGAGGTGACGAGATCCAGCTCACCCCCGACCGCCCGTTCCCGGGTGACGGGGGTGAACGCGCCGCGGACCGGAGGCGTCACAGCCGCACCATGACCTGTTCCAGCTCCTTGCGGCGGATGTCGGGGACCTTCGCGTCGTCGGCCGGGTAGCCGACCGGGATGACGTACGCGGCGCGCTCCTCGGGCGGGCGGTCGCAGACCTCGTTGAGGAAGCGCATCGGGCTGGGGGTGTGGGTGAGGGTGGCCAGACCCGCCTGTTGGAGGCAGGCCAGCAGCAGGCCGACGGCGATGCCGACCGACTCCTTGGTGTAGTAGGGGCGCGGGCTGTGGGGCCCCTTGTGGACCTCGAAGACCACGATCACCGCGGGCGCGGTCTCCAGGAACGGTTTGCTCCAGTCGGTGCCCAGCGGCGCGAGGGCCTGGAGCCACTCGTCGGAGGCGCGGCGCCCGTAGAACTCCCGCTCCTCGGCTTCGGCGGCCTCGCGCAGCCTCGCCTTGCGTCCTGGGTCGGTGAGGACGACGAAGCGCCAGGGCTGGACGTTCGCCCCGCTGGGTGCGGTGGCGGCGGTGCGGACGGCCCATTCCAGGACGCCGTCGGGCAGGGGGCGGGCGGAGAAGTCGCGCACGGTCCGGCGGCGGGCCATCACGTCGTGGAAGGCGCGGGCGCGGCTCTCGGCCTCCTCGGCGGGGACGCGCGGCGGCCGGTGCGGGACGGTGGGGTACGCGGCAGACGGCTCCTCGGCAAGCCCATTGGCACGGTCCATACGCCGCAGCACAGCACACCCGCGGGCGATGGTAAACCCCGGGGCACGTCCGTTCCCGCGCCCTTCCGCCCTTCCGCCCGTCCGGCGGCGCACGGCGGGGGACGGGCGCGGGCGGGGGCCGCACAGGCCCCGCTCGGCGGGCCTACGCCGCGGGCGTGTCGGTGAAGGTCTCGCCCTTCTCCGCCTTCTCCACCAGCAGCGCGGGCGGTGCGAACCGGTCGCCGTAGCGCTCCTGGAGTTCGCGGGCGCGCGCCGTGAAGCCGGGCAGGCCGCCCTCGTAGCCGTTGATGTACTGGAGGACGCCGCCGGTCCAGCCGGGGAAGCCGATGCCCAGGACGGAGCCGATGTTGGCGTCGGCGACCGAGGTCAGCACGCCCTCCTCCACGCAGCGCACGCTGTCGAGCGCCTCGGAGAAGAGCATCCGCTCCTTCATGTCCGCAAAGGACACGGCGGCGCCCTCGCGGGTGAAGTGCTCGCGCAGCCCCGGCCACAGGCCCGCACGCCGGCCGTCGGCGTCGTACTCGTAGAAGCCGGCGCCGCCGCCTCGGCCGGTGCGGCCGAACTCGTCGACCATGCGGTCGATGACCGCGTCGGCCGGGTGCGGCTCCCAGGCGCCGCCCGCGGCCTCCACAGCGCGCCGCGCCTCGTCGCGGATCCTCCTCGGCAGGGTCAGGGTCAGCTCGTCCGTCAGGGAGAGCACCTTGGCGGGGTAGCCGGCCTGGGCGGCGGCCTGCTCCACGGAGGCCGGGTCCACGCCTTCGGCGACCAGCGCCACGCCCTCGTTGATGAACCGGCCGATCACACGGGAGGTGAAGAAGCCGCGCGAGTCGCCCACCACGATCGGGGTCTTGTTGATCTGCCGCACCAGGTCGAAGGCTCGGGCGGTGGCCTCGTCGCCGGTGCGCTCGCCCCGGATGATCTCCACCAGCGGCATCTTGTCGACGGGCGAGAAGAAGTGCAGGCCGATGAAGTCCCGCCGCCGCTTCACGCCCTCGGCCAGCGAGGTGATGGGGATGGTGGAGGTGTTGGAACACAGCAGCGCGTCGGGGCCGACGACGTCCTGGATCTCGGCGAACACCTCGTGCTTGAGGGCGGTGTCCTCGAAGACGGCCTCGATCACCGCGTCGCATCCGGCGAGGTCGGCGGCCTCGGCGGTGGGGGTGATGCGGGCCAGCAGCGCGTCGCGCTCGTCGGTGGTGGTGCGGCCCTTGGCCAGGGCCGCCTCCAGCAGGCCGGCCGAGTGCGCCTTGCCCTTCTCGGCGGCCTCGGCGCTCACGTCCTTGAGGACGACATCGATGCCGGCCTTCGCACAGGCGTGGGCGATACCCGCGCCCATCATGCCGGCGCCGAGCACGGCGACCTTGCGCACCTTGCGGGGTTCGACGCCCCGGGGGCGGCTGCGGCCGGAGTTGACGGCCTGGAGGTCGAAGAAGAACGCCTGGATCATGTTCTTGGCGGTCTGCCCGGTCGCCAGCTCGGTGAAGTAGCGCGACTCGATCGCCTGGGCGGTCTCGAAGTCGACCTGGGCGCCCTCGACGGCCGCGGCCAGGATGTTGCGCTGGGCCGGGTAGGGGGCGCCGCCCAGCTGCTTGGCGAGGTTGGCGGGGAACGCCGGGAGGTTGGCGGCGAACTTCGGGTGGGCGGGGGTGCCGCCGGGGATCCTGTACCCCTTGGTGTCCCAGGGCTGCACGGAGACGGGGTTGGCGTCGATGAACGCCCGCGCCCTTTCCAGCATCTCCTCGGGGGTGTCGGCGACCTCGTGGACCAGGCCCTTGTCCATGGCCTGCCTGGGGCGGTACCGCCGGCCCTGGAGGAGGACGTTCAGCAGGGCGTCGGCGATGCCCAGCAGCCGCACGGTGCGCACCACTCCCCCGCCGCCGGGCAGCAGGCCGAGGGTGGCCTCGGGCAGACCGATCCCCGAACCCGGGGCGTCGAGTGCGACGCGGTGGTGGCAGGCCAGCGCGATCTCCAGACCGCCGCCGAGGGCCGCGCCGTTGACGGCGGCGACGACGGGGACGCCGAGGGTCTCCACGCGGCGCAGGTCGCGCTTCATGGCCATGCCGCGCTCGTAGAGTTCGCGGGCCTGTTCGGGCCGCACGGCCAGCAGGTCGTTGAGGTCTCCGCCGGCGAAGAAGGTCTTCTTGGCGGAGGTGACGATGACGCCGCGGACGCTCTCGCGCTCGGCCTCCAGGCGGTCGGCGACGGACGCGAGCGAGACGGCGAACGCGGCGTTCATGGTGTTGGCGGACTGGGCCGGGTCGTCCAGGGTGAGGGTGACGACACCGGTGTCGTCCTGCTCCCAGCGGATGGTGGAGGGGGCTGCGGGGGCTGCCATGGTGGGTTTCGGTCTCCGTTGAGGTCTGGCTGCGTCGGAAGGTTCGTTTCGTACGCCGCCCGGGGCGGGCACGGGGCCGGTCGGGGCCGGTCAGAGCCGTTCGACGACGGTGGCGATGCCCATGCCGCCGCCGACGCAGAGCGTGGCCAGGCCGTAGCGCAGACCGCGGCGCTCCAGCTCGTCGACGAGGGTGCCCAGGATCATCGCGCCGGTGGCGCCCAGCGGGTGGCCCATGGCGATGGCACCGCCGTTGACGTTGACCTTCTCCATGGGCAGGCCCATGTCGCGCACGAAGCGCAGGACGACGGCCGCGAACGCCTCGTTGATCTCCACCAGGTCCAGGTCGTCGACGGTCAGCCCCGCCTTGGCCAGCGCCTTGCGGGAGGCGGGCGCCGGGCCGGTGAGCATGATGGTCGGCTCGGAGCCGGAGACGGCGGCCGAGACGATCCGGGCGCGGGGGGTGAGGCCGTAACGCTCGCCGGTCTCGCGGCTGCCGACGGCCACCAGCGCGGAGCCGTCCACGATGCCCGAGGAGTTGCCCGCGTGGTGGACGTGGTCGATCCTCTCCACCCAGTGGTATTTCTGCAGCGCCACCGCGTCGAAGCCGCCGGCCTCGCCGATGGTGGCGAAGGAGGGCTTGAGGGAGGCGAGGGAGTCGGCCGTGGTGCCCGGGCGCATGTGCTCGTCGCGGTCGAGGACGACCAGGCCGTTGCGGTCGGTGACGGGGACGACCGAACGGTCGAAGCGTCCTTCCTTCCAGGCGGTGGCCGCGCGCTCCTGCGACATCGCGGCGTACTCGTCCACGTCGCGGCGGGAGAAGTCCCCGATGGTGGCGATGAGGTCGGCGCCGATGCCCTGGGGGACGAAGGCGGTCTCGAAGCTGGTCATCGGGTCCATGGCCCAGGCGCCGCCGTCGGAGCCCATCGGCACCCGGGACATCGACTCCACGCCGCCGGCCAGGACCAGGTCCTCCCAGCCGGAGCGGACCTTGGCGGCGGCCAGGTTGACGGCTTCCAGGCCCGAGGCGCAGAAGCGGTTCTCCTGGACGCCGGCGACGGTGTCGGGCAGTCCGGCGGCGATGGCGGCGGTGCGGGCGATGTCGGCGCCCTGGTCGCCCAGGGGGGTGACGACGCCGAGCACGATGTCGTCGACAGCGGCCGGGTCCAGGCCGGGGAAGCGGCGGCGCAGCTCGTGGATCAGGCCGACGACCAGGTCGATCGGCTTGGTGCCGTACAGGGCGCCGCCGGCCTTGCCGCGCCCGCGCGGGGTGCGGATGGCGTCGTAGATGTACGCGTCGTTGCTCGCGTGGGTCGTCACGGTCGAGGATGCCTTCCGGAAGGGAGTGGGGCGGGGGATCAGGAGAGCGGGGAACGGCCGATGCTCTCCTTCATGATCTCGGTCGTGCCGCCGTAGACGGTCTGGACGCGCCCGCCGGTGAACGCCCTGGCGACGGGGTACTCGCTCATGCAGTCGTAGCCGCCGTGGAGTTGCGGGCAGCGGTCGGCGGTGCGCCACGCCTCGCGGTCGACGGCGCCCTCGCGCTCCCGGCGCTCGTAGTGCGGCAGCACCTCCCGTTCCGGGAAGGCCCGGACCGTCCGCCGGAAGGCGTCGTGGTCCTCGGGGAGGATCTTCCGCTTCGTCCTGGACCTTCCCGTCGTGGGCCGGACATGAGCGCGGGCAGGTCCCAGTCGCGGGCCACCTCGGCGGCGTCCGCGCCGGGTACGGCGGGCGGGAGGCGCAGCGCGCCGGGGCGGCCGACACGGACGACATCGGCGCCGGGGCCGGGGTCGGGGTCGGGGTCGGGGTCGGGGTCGGCCAGGAGCATCGCGGCGAACGGGCCGGGGCCGATGCCCGCCAGTTCCACCACCCGCACTCCGGCGAGCGGGCCGGGGCCCGTGCCTGCCGCTGCCATCCGGTCTCCAACCGTCCGGGCCGCCGCACCGCGACCATATGACACCAATGATGCGACACCGGCGATGCTAAGAACACGTTCCACTCTCCACAACCCCTCGCGGGCCCGGACGCGGAACGCTGTGCCCGTGCCCCGCGCCGTACCGGACCCGGCCGTACCGGAGGGCCCGTGTGCCGAAGGACCGTCCCTTCCGGCGGCGGTCCTTCGGCACACGGGGCGGAACGGGTCCGCCGCCGGCCTCATCTGCGCTGCAGCAGCGAGGTGACGCGCAGGCGACCGCTGTGGATCCACACGTCCGAGTACTCCACCGGCCGGTCGTCGGCGAGGTAGGTGACCTGCTGGAGGTACTGCACGGGGGCGCCCTCGGCCAGCGACAGGGCCTGTGCGACCTCATCCGAGGCGGCCTCCGCGCCGAAGGTGCGGCGGGCCGAGGCGATCTTCAGGCCGTAGGCGCCCTCCAGCACCCCGAAGAGGCTGGAGGCCGTGAAGTCCACCTTCTCGATACCGGGCGCGAGATCGGTCCGTACGAAGTTGAACAGCAGGGCGACCGGCCCCTCCTCGGTGCTGCGCACCCGCACCAGGCGCAGCACCTGTGTGCCGGGGGCCACGTCCAGCAGGGCGGCGACCGGCCGGGGCGGCGTTATCAGGGAGCTCTCGCGCACCCTGGTGGAGGTGACGACGCCCTGGCTGGCGAAGTCCTCCGACAGGGTGCTGAGCTTCTGGGCGATGGCCGGCTCGATCACCGTGGAGGTGACGAACGTGCCGCGTCCGCGCACCTGCCGCAGCAGCCCCTCCTCGATGAGGGTCGCCAGGGCCCTGCGTACGGTGCCGCGGCTGACGCCGAACTCCCGGGCCAGCTCGGGTTCGCTCTTGAGGCGGTAGTGCGGCGGCCACTCGCCGCCGGCGATGCGCAGCCGGATGTGTTCCGAGATCTGGGCGTGGATCGCGGTGGGAACGTTGCGCCTGATGTCCGGGAGACCTCCCTCGTCGGCCGTCACGGTCACGCGTCTCCTCTCCGGTTGCGAAGTACTCGGCCGTCAGTAGCTGGTGGTCGAGTCGTCGGCGGCGTCGGCGATGATCGCCACACCGGCGCTGGTACCGAGCAACGAGGCCCCGGCACGCAGGAGTTCCAGGCCCTGACGGTAGCTCTTGATGGACCCGGAGGCCTTCACCCGAACGCCTTCCCGTGCCCGGTCGACAAGGTAGCGAACACTCGCCGGATTCGCGGTCTCGATCTGCCCGCTGCTGGCGTTCTTCAGGTAGGCCGCGCCCGCCTCCATGGCCAGTTCGACGGCGGCCTCCTTCTCCGCGTCGGTGAGCAGCGGCAGCTCCAGCATGACCTTGACCGGCAGGCCCGAGGCCCGTACGACGCCGGCGATGTCCTCCCGGAACTCGTCGTACATACCGCTCTTGAGCCAGCCGATCTGCACGCCGATGTCGAGCTGCGTCGCGCCCAGGCGGGCGATCTCGGCGGCCTCGGCCGCCTTGCCCGCGCTGGTCATGACGCCGACGGTCGGGAAGTCCAGGGCCGAGGCCACCTCGATCCCGGTGCCGCGCAGCTCGGCGGCCACGACGGGGACCCAGGAGGCGGGCACCATCGCGGCGTTGAAGCCGTGGGCGACCGCTTCCCGGGCGTGGGCGACCATGTCGTCGCGGGTGGCGTCCGGGTCGATTCTGGTGTGCTGGATGTAGGGCGCCATCTCGGCCGGGCTGAGCGCCGGTTCGGCGGTGGCCGCGGCAGTGGTGTCGGACATGCGGGTGTCTCCTGTGGTGGAAGCCGTGGTGGTGGCTTGTGGGTGGTGCGGCGGGCGGGCCGCCGCGGAGGTCAGAGCTTGGAGGCGTAGTGGTCCGGGACGACGACGCCCTCCCCGCCGAACCACCGGGGGACCTCGACGCCGCAGAACAGGCCGACGTTGCCCCACGGTTCGAAGGCCCCGGTGCGCACGACGACCTTGGCCCGGTGGGCCAGTTCGCCGAGCACCTCGGCGTGCGGACGCGTGGTGAACTCCGCGCCGGCGAAGCGCTCGCGCAGCCACTGGTCCAGCCGCGGGTTGTTGGACGGGACGTCCTCGGCGCGCACCACGCCCTCGACGACCAGTTCGTCGGCGATCAGGCCGAGCACGGTCCGCAGGTCCGGCAGGTTCTCGGCGATGGCGAGGTCGATGCGGTGCGCACCGCGGGGGACGGGGAAGCCCGCGTCCACGACCATCAGCAGGTCGGTGTGGCCGAGTGTGGCCAGGGCTCCGCTCAGTTCGGCGTTGAGGATGCCGGAGCGCTTCATGACGGAGGTCCTTTCCGAAAGAGTGTCAAAGATGTGGGGACCGGACGGGACGGGCGGGGGTCAGGCTGAGGTCAGGCGGCCGGTACCGCTCCGGTGGCCAGTGCCATGACCGATTCCTCGGTCGCCTCCGCGGCCTCGACGGTGCCGGCCAGGCGGCCTTCGCTCATCACCGCGATCCGGTCGGTCAGGGTGAGCAGTTCGGGCAGGTCGGAGGAGGAGCACAGGATCGCCAGGCCCTTCTGGGCCAGCTCGAAGAGCTGCTCGTAGATCTCGGCCTTGGCCCCGACATCCACGCCACGCGTGGGCTCGTCGAGGATCAGCACCCCCGGGTCGATCGCCAGCCAGCGGCCGAGTACGGCCTTCTGCTGGTTTCCGCCGGAGAGGCTGGTGATGGGCTGGCTCATGGTGGCGGTCTTGACCCGCAGCCTCCTCGCCTGCTCGGCGGCCTGCCGGTCCAGGGCCCGGCGGCGTACGAAACCGAGGCGGCTGAGCGGCTTGGTCATCAGCGCGCCGACGTTCTCGCCGACGCTCATGGTGGTCAGCAGGCCCTGGGCGCGGCGCTCGCCGGGGACGAACGCCAGGCGGCGCTCGACGCTGGCGATGGGGTCGCGCCGCTCGTAGGGCCTGCCCAGCAGCTCCACCGTGCCGCCGGTCCCCTTCTCGCCGCCGAAGATGTTGTGCAGCATCTCCACCCGGCCGGAGTCGGGCAGTCCGGCCACGCCCAGGATCTCGCCGGGGCGCAGCTCGAAGGAGACGCCGGTGTGCCGCCGCCCGCTCAACTCCCGCACACGCAGGGCCGGTTCCCCGGCGGGCCGGGCGGGGTGCTCCGCGCGGCGGGTGAGCTGCCCCAGCTCGCGGCCGACCATGGCGGCGACCGCCTGGTCGGGGGTGGTCTCGTCGCTGCGCCAGGAGGCGACGTGGGCGCCGTCCCGCAGCACCTCGATGCGGTCGGCCAGCCGGAAGACCTCGGGCATGCGGTGCGAGACGTAGAGCATGGTCGTCCCGTCCGCCTTGAGCCTGGCCATCAGCGCGAACAGCCGCTCGGCCTCGGCCGGGGTGAGCATCGCCGTCGGCTCGTCCAGGATCAGCACGCGGCAGCCCCGGGCGACGGAGCGGGCCACCACGACGAGCTGCTGGGTGGCCAGGTCCAGCGACCGCACGGGGGCGGACGGGTCCAGCCGCAGGTCCAGCGCTCGGAGGAGTTCGGCGGTGCGCTCCAGCATCCGGCGCCGGGAGGGGAACCAGCGGCTCCCCGGCTCGACGCCGCTGAGGACGTTCTCGGCGACGCTGCGGTCGGGCAGCAGTGACAGCTCCTGGGGGACGATCGCGACGCCGTGCCGGCCGAGCATGGTGCTCGGGTCGAAGGAGGTGACCTCCTCGCCGAACACGGTGACGCCGCCGTCGCTGGGCGGCTGGAGGCCGGCCAGGATCTTGAGCAGGGTCGACTTGCCGGCCCCGTTCTCCCCGAGCAGTGCGGTGACCTCACCCGCGGGGACGTCGAAGGAGACGTCGGTGAGGGCCCGCACCGGGCCGAAGCTGCGGGACAGGCCGCGGACGCCGACGGCCGGGACGGCCTCGCCGGAGGAGGCGCGGGAGTCGGCGGCGGAGGCGGTCTCGCGGGAGGTGGCGTTCTCGCGGGAGGTGGCGTTCTCGCGGGAGGTGGCGGTCATCAGTCCTCCACGGTCGCTTCGTCGAGGTTGTCCTGGGTGATGAACTGGGCTCCGGTGTCCACGCCCTCGATCTCGGTGCCCCCGGTGAGGAAGTCGTGCAGCACCTTCACGGCCTGGTAGCCCTGCTCGGAGGGGTTCTGGCTGATGGTGAAGTCCAGCACTCCCTCGTCGATGTACTCGGCCGTCCGGGTGAGGAGGTCGAAGCCGCCCATGGTGATGTCACCGGCATCGCCGGACTGCGCCACCCACTTGGCGGCGGCGGTCGTCGAGCAGCAGTCCAGTCCCGCGACCGCCACGACACCGGACTGGCCGGACATGGTGGACTCGACGGTGTTGTAGGCGGAGCTGGGCTCGTTGCCGACGTTCACCGGCCCGACGATCTCCAGGCCGCTGCCGTCCAGCCCCTCCTTGAAGCCGCCGAACCGGTCGTGCGACCAGCCGGCCCCGGTGTCCACGGAGAAGACGACGACCTTGCCCTCGTTCGTCCCGTCCAGTTCCTCGAGCAGCCGCTCGGCCTGGGCCTTGCCCGAGCCCTTGAGGTCCTGGCCGACGAAGCCCATCTGCTTGGAGTCGGGGTTGTCGGTGTTGAAGGAGATGATCGGGATGCCCGCGTCGTAGGCCTGGGCGATGACCGGCTTCAGGGCGTCGCTGGAGGCGGAGGAGACGGCGAGGCCGTCCACGGCCTCCTGCTGGATCAGCGTCTGTATCTCGGACACCTGCCGGGCGGCGTCACCGCCGGTGGGCCCGATGAGGGCGACATCGGCCCCCAGTTCCTCGCCCGCCTTCTCCATGCCCGCGCCGATCGGCGTGGCGAAGGCCAGGGACGGGTCGTGGTAGCTGAGCTTGATCCGCATCGGCTCGCCGTCGTCGATGCGCTGCTGGATGTGGGAGGCGAGTTCGAAGGAGCCGTCCTCGGAACCGCCGGAGTCGGCGGGGGCGACGGCGCCGCACGCGCTGAGGGTGAGGGTGGCGGCGGCGGCCGTCGCGGCGGCGAGGCCCCTGAGGAGGGTGCGAGCAGACATGTGCGTTCCTTGGGTGTGTTCGGGAATGTCTGGGGTGTTCGGGGACGCGGGCGTAGCCCGGGGACGCGGTGACCGGGCCCTCAGGCCCGGGTCTTGCGCCTGCGCTGCCAGGTGTCGGCCGCGACGGCGGCGATGATCACCAGGCCGGTGACGACGGTCTGCCAGAAGGAGGAGATCCCGTTGATGTTGAGGATGTTCTGGAGCAGGCCGATGAAGGCGACGCCGATGACGGTGCCCCACATGGTTCCGGAGCCGCCGAACAGGGCCGCGCCGCCGATGATGACGGCGGAGATCACCGTCAGCTCCAGCCCCTGGCCGGTGACGCCCTGCACGTAGGAGAGGAAGGACAGGCCGAGCACACCGGCGAGGCCGGCGGCGAAGCCGGAGAGGACGAACGCGGTCAGCTTGACCCGCTTGACGTTGACGCCGACCAGCCGGGCGGCCTCCTGGTTGCCGCCGACGGCGTAGGTGTTGAAGCCGAAGCGCGAGCGGGACAGCAGCACCACGCCGACGGCGGCGACGGCGACGAAGAAGACGAACTGCATCGGTATCAGGCCGAACAGCCGCCCCTGGCCCAGGAGGTTGAACTCCGCGACCCCGGGCTGGGAGGAGCTGAGGGAGATCGGGGCGCCGTCGGAGATCAGCAGGGCGATGCCGCGGAAGACGCTGAGCGTGCCGAGGGTGACGATGAACGACGGCACGCCGAGCACCACGACGGCCAGTCCGTTGAGCAGCCCGGCCAGCGCTCCCACGGCGAGTCCGGCGCCCATCGCCAGGGGCCAGCTCCAGCCGTCCGAGATCAGCATTCCGGTCGAGATCGCCGACAGCGCGTAGGTGGACCCCACCGACAGGTCGATCTCGCCGTTGAGGATGACGAACGTGGCGCCGACGGCCATGATGCCGATCTGCGCGATCTGCTGGCCGACCGAGAGCAGGTTGCCGGACTGGGCGAAGCCCGGAGAGAGGACGGTGCCCAGCAGGAAGAGCAGCACGAGAGCGGCGAAGACGCCGGACTCACGGGCGTGGAGCAGTCTGCGCAGCGGGAGGGAGAACTCCCTTGCGGGTGCGGTGGTCGAGGTCATGGGGTGTTTCCAATCCGGGCGTTCAGCTGGTCTCTGGTGGGCAGGGCGGGGATGACGCCGGCGATGGTGACGGTGTGGGCACCCGCCGCGGCGGCGAACTCCGCCGCCTGCCGCAGGTCCCGCCCCTCCGCGAGGGCGACCGCCAGCGCGGCGGTGAAGGAGTCGCCCGCGCCCGTGGTGTCGACGACGGCGCCGGCCGGGTGCGGCGGCACCCGCGTCACGTCGGAGCCCCGGGCGATCAGCGCGCCCTCGCCGCCCCGGGTGAGGACGGCCGCGCCTTCGGTGCGCTCGCACAGGGCCCGGACGAGGTCCTCGTCCCCGAGCCCGTGCTCGTCGCCGAGACCGAGGAGTACGGGGGCCTCGGTCTGGTTCGGTGTGATCACGTCGATGAGCGGCCAGGCGTCCTCGGGCAGCGGCCGGGCGGGCGCCGGATTGAGCAGGGTGGTGGTGCCGGCCTCGTGGCCCGCGCGCAGCGCGGCCACGACGGCCTCCTCGGGGATCTCCATCGAGACGACGAGGACATCGGCCGAGGCGATCTCGGCGCGGAACGGCTCGAGGGCCACCGCGTCCAGTTCGTCCAGGGCCCCCGGAGCGATGGCGATGCGGTTCTCGCCGGACGGCTCGACCAGGATGAAGCCGACCATCGTGGGGGCGCGGGCCGTCAGCACGTGCCCGGCCCCGACGCCCTCACGGCGCCACAGCTCGTGCGCGGCGCGGCCGAAGTCGTCGTCGCCCACGGCGGTCAGCAGGCAGACCTCGGCGCCCAGCCGGGCGGCGCCCACGGCCTGGTTGCTCCCCTTGCCGCCGGGGCCGGGGTCGAACACGCCGCCCGCCACGGTCTCGCCCGCCACGGGCGCCTTCGGGACCCGCATGGTGAGGCCGGCCCCATAGCTTCCGACAACTGCGATCTTCATCGACGCACCACGCCTTGTATGTGAACAACCATGAACAAGCGCGAGCGTAGGTACAGGGATGTCCCCAGTCAATAGGTTGCCGAGAAGTGAACGTGCGTTACGTTTCCGTGTCATCCGCCCGACCTTGACCCCGGCGCGGCGCGGCGCCCAGAAGCGGGTGGGCCCGTCACCCCGCCCCTGACACCCGGGCAGCACCCGCCGCCGCTACCACCGGCGCCCGAGGCCCGAGGTCCCGAGCCCCTTCGAGGCAGCCGTACCGATTGCCGTCCCTGGCCTCGGCGGGCCCGGCCGGCCCACGCCCTGCCGGGCGCGAGGCGTACCGCGCCTGTACCGACCGGACCGCTGCCACAAGGAGGTGAAGGCCGCCAGGGAACGGATGTCCTGTTATCACTCGTCGGCGGCGTGTGACAGGGGTGCGGCATGGCACCGCCGGGCCATGCGTGTTGCAATCAAGTGATTCGTGAAGGGCAATACGTTGACACGGGGCGGGCTGTCGCCGGAACCGAACCGCCGCTGTCCTCGGAGATGAGGGATTGGACGATGCACGAGGGGGACAGCCGCGGAGGCGAGGCGTGCGTCCCCGGTGCCCGGGGGTGCGGTGAGTACGCCGCGCGGTTCCCCGGAGAGCCGGGTGGCCGACCGGTCCATCGTGACGCCCCGGGGAGATCTGCCGTGGTCCTCGCCGCCGACCGCACGCACACCCACCGGCATACCGCGGCCGGAACGGGTCGCGTTCCGTCCCAACCGTTGCCCGGCCCCCTGCCGCCCGAGCCCCTCCCACCAGGACTCCGTGCGGGTCCTGTCCCTCGTTGCTGCCGGGTGGTCAACGGTCGTGGCCTGGCCACGGCCCCACGCCCGCCCGCACCCCGGAAGGAAGAAGCCACCGTGAAGCACGTGCGGAAAGTCCTCCTCGTCAATGCCGGCACCGACGGGGACGTGTCCTCGATCGCCAACGACGGCACGTTCCCGGCCCTGGGCGTGGTCTCGCTCGCCACGGTCCTCCTGCGCGACCACCCGTATCTGGACGTGATCGCGCTCGACGGTCAGATCACCCCCATGCCGGAGATCGAGCGGCTCATCCGGGACTTCGAACCGGACGTCCTGGGCCTGAGTGCCCTGGGTACCTCGTATCTGAACACGCTTCGCTTAGCCGAGGCCGGGAAGAACGCCGGGGCCGTGACCATCCTGGGCAACGACCAGGCGGCGGCCATGTCCCGGCAGATCCTGGCCCACCGCGAGAGCGTGGACTACGTGTGCGCCGCGGATGTCGGCGAGTTCGCTCTGTCCGCCTTCATCGACGCCCTGGACGGCAAGCGGCCCCTCGCCTCCGTACCCGAACTGCTTTACCGCACAAGTGAGGGCATCGCTCACAACCGTCTGCCGGAAGTTCCCGCTCCACTCGTCAGCCCGGGTGGCGGAGCCCTGGTCAGCAACATCCTGGACGCCATCCCGATACCGGACCGTTCACTGATGCCCGCGGCCAACTGGGAACGCTACCGGCAGAACTACCTGGCCCGATACGGAGGCCTGCACGACGACGAGGAAGTCACCGGCGTCACGACCATCAACCGGGCCCGCGGCTGCGCACGCGTGAAACACCCCTGCCATTTCTGTGGCATCGCGGACCTGAGTCTTCGCTTCTCCTCACCGGAAGTCTTCTGGCACGACGTCCGGGCCGCCCAGCAACAGGTCGCGGCCACCATCTTCTACGAGGCGTTCGACAGCATGAGCAGCTCCCCGCGCTGGGTGGAGCGGCTGGTGGACGCCCGGCCCAAGGACATCGGTGATCCGAAGTTCTTCGTCTACACCCAGGCCGCCGAGACCACACCGCGCATCGTCGACCTGTATCAACGATTGGGTGTGTACCGGGTCAACATGGGCCTGGAGTCCGGCGACACCCGGATGCTCCAGCTGCTGAAAGGACCGCGCGACAGCCTGGAGAACAACCAGCGCGCCTGCGCCCTGTTCAAGGAAGCCGGTCTGCCCATCTACGGCTCACTCGTCCTCGGAGGCCCGGGCGAGACCCACGAAAGCCTGGACAACACCATCGCCTTCGCCCAGTGGCTGATCGACAACGAGATGATGGCCGCACTCGAAGCCCAGCCCCTCTACCCCGACTTCGGTGCCCTGACCGGCCGCTGGATGATGAACCCCGACCTCGCACGGGCCACGGCGAAGGACAAGGGCTTCGAGATCCTCGACGAGACACTCCTGGACGCCATGCCCGACAAGTACGGCCGCACCGACATCATCGACTTCGACGAGATCTCCATGGACTGGTGCAAGATCTTCAGCCGCGTCGGCTGGGACGAGCTCGTCGAGGCAACCCGCGCCATTCGCGGCTACGCCGACCGGCACGGCACCGTCTCCGGATCCGCCCGCATCTCTGACAGCCAGCTCACCTGACCCCGCCCGGACGGCCCGGACCGCCGAGGAGCCGATGTGTTCACCCTCCTGCTCGCCACCGCCTTCTCCTGTGCCCTGGTGGTCCTCACCCCCGGGCCCGGCGTGCTCACCGTGCTGCACATCGGCACCGGCAGCGGGCGCCGACAGGCCGCCCACTTCCTCCTCGGGCACCTGGCCGGCGACGTCATGTGGGCCCTGCTCGCCCTGCTGGCCCTGCGCTGGGTGCAACTCCTGTCCCCGGTGGTCTTCACCGTCCTGACCATCGCCAGCGCCCTGTACCTGACCTACCTCGGCATCCGGGCGCTGATGGCGGCCTCCGCACCCGACGGCGGCGCTTCCGCCTACGCGCGCCGCCCCCTCGCCCACGGTGCTGTGTTCGGCTTGACCAACCCCAAGAGCTACCCCGTCACCCTGGCCGTCTTCACGTCCGTCATCGCCGGGAACATCGACCTGCTCACCGCCGCCACCGTCCCCCTCTTCCTCCTTGCCAGCGCCCTGGGCTGCGTCACCGCAGACGCCCTGCTCGTCTGGGTCGTCGGCCTGCAAGTCGTCCGCAAGCTCTATGCCCGCGCAGCACCCTGGATCACCCGAGGCGTCGCCTTCCTCTTCTTCGGCTTCGCCGTCTACTCCCTCCTCCACCTCACATGACGGCCGCATGGCTTGCGGGCAGCACCCGCCCGGGATCCGCGTCCACACCCGGTATGAACCGGCCCGGACACCGCACGCTCACCAACTGGGCCGCGAACCCGAGCCGACACGGCCGTCAGTCGGCGTCGAGCTCCGCCACCAGTCGCCTCGGCGCGACGGTGCGGTAGCTCTCCTCGACCCAGTCGCACAGCAGCTCCGCTTCCGGTGTGCCCGGCCCGCCCAGCGGGATGGTCACCCACCCCGCCCGGCCGAGTCCGTAGCCGGTGAGAAGGGCGCCGGGGGCGGACATCGCGTGGGCGTGGGCCTCGGGGTCGGTGAGTTTGACGGTGACGGTGGGCGGGGAGTCGCCCTGCCCCGCGACGAGGTGCCCGAGGAAGAGGAAGACGAAGATCTTCCGGTTGACCTTGACCACGGACTCTCCCCAGGGGAAGTCCTCGTACGCACCGGGAAGTTGGAGGGCGAACTCGCGCACCCGCTCCCGTACCGCCTGCGCGTCGCCGCGCCCTTCGCGTCCCCCGGTCCGATCGCTCATGGCACCAGCGTAGGGTCGAACACCGACAGGTGATCCTGCCCCAGCCGTCCCTCTCATCACCCCAGGAGGTCAGGAGTGCCCCGCAACGACCGCGAGTACGACGTGGTGCTGTTCGGCGCGACCGGTTTCACCGGCGGGCTGACGGCCGAGTACCTGGCCGCCCACGCCCCCGGCGACTGCCGCTGGGCGCTGGCCGGGCGCAACCGCGACAAGCTGCTGCGGCTGCGCGGGCGGCTGACTCAGGTCAACCCGGCCTGCGCCGAACTGCCGCTGCTGCACGCCGACGTCACCGATCCCGGCTCGCTGCGCACGGTGGCCGAGAGCGCCGCCGTGGTGGCCACCACCGTCGGTCCGTACGTCGAGTACGGGGAGCCGCTGGTGGCCGCGTGCGCCGAGGCGGGGACGGATTACGCGGACCTCACCGGCGAGCCGGAGTTCGTCGACATGATGTATCTGCGCCACCACGACCGGGCCCACCGTACCGGTGCGCGGCTGGTGCACGCCTGCGGTTTCGACTCGGTGCCGCACGACCTGGGCGTGCTGTACACCGTCGAGCGCCTGCCCGAGGGGGTGCCGCTGCGGATCGACGGCTATGTGCGGGCGTCGGCGGCCTTCTCCGGAGGGACGTTCGCCTCCGCGCTGACGGCGATCTCCCGGGGCCGGCAGATGCGGGCCGCGGCGCGGGAGCGGCGGCGGGTGGAGTCCCGTCCGGCCGGGCGCCGGGTCAGCGCGCCGCTGGACCGGCCGCGCCGCAGCGGGAAGGCGGGGGTGTGGGCGGTACCGCTGCCGACGGTCGATCCGCAGGTCGTGGCCCGGTCGGCGGCCGCTCTGGAGCGTTACGGTCCCGACTTCCGCTACCGCCACTACGCGGCCGTCCGTACGCTGCCCGTGGCCGTGGGCGGCGTGGTCGGGGCGGGGGCGCTCTTCGCCGCCGCCCAGCTCCCGGCCGCGCGCCGCGCGCTGTCGGCCCGGCTGTCGCCGGGGGACGGGCCGAGTCCGCGAAAGCGTGCGGAGAGCTGGTTCAAGGTCCGCTTCTTCGGGGAGGGCGGCGGCCGTCGGGTGGTGACGGAGGTGTCCGGCGGCGATCCGGGCTACGACGAGACGGCGAGGATGCTGGCCGAGTCGGCGCTCTGTCTGGCGCTGGACGACCTGCCGCAGACCTCGGGCCAGGTCACCACGGCAGTGGCGATGGGGGACGCGCTGATCGGCCGGCTGGTGCGGGCCGGAACGGGCTTCCGGGTGGTCTCCGCCTCGGAGGGCCGCTGAGCGTTCCGGAGCCTGGGAAACCGGGAGCCGAAGGGTGACGGGCGGTCAGCCCGTCACCCAGGAGACCATGACGTAGAGCATGGCTATCACCCAGCCCACGGCGAGCGTGCCCGCCAGGGTGAGCGCCAGGACGGGGCCGCGCTCGAGGTCCGGGGCCAGGGAAGGGGCCGTTTCGGGGGTTCCGTGCACGTTCTCCATGATCCGCTCCATGCCTTTCAGGGTGCCGTCCGACCACGGCTCCCAAACATCCGTACGCGTACTCATCCGCGTAGGTGATCAAGCTGGTCGCGGGTACTGACAACGCGGTCTCCGTGCGGACGGACGGAGACCGCGGGCACAATGCGCGCATGGATCAACGCTCCTGGGCCCCGGTGTGGGCCGCGCTCGGCGGCGACCCCGGCCTGTGCGGGCGTGTCCGGTTCGCCCCTCGCACCTCCCCCGACGGGTCCGGCGGTGTGCTGCCCGCCCGGCTGCCGGTACGGGAGCTGGCGCGTTCGACCGTGGCGGTGTGCGCGCTGGCGGCGGCCGAGTTCGGGGCCCGCTCCGCCAAGGGGGGCTCGGGGACGGCCGTGCCCGGGGTCGGGGTGGACGACGGGGCGGTGGCCACCGCGTTCGTCAGCGAGCGGCATCTGCGGATCGACGGGCGCACGCCGTCCACATTCGCGCCGCTGTCGCGTTTCTGGCGCACCGACGGCGGTTGGCTGCGTACCCACGCCAACTACCCGCACCACCGGGCCCGGTTGCTGTACGCACTCGGTGTGCCCGACGACGGCGACGACGAGGCGCTGACCGTCCGGGTCGCCGACGTGCTGGCGGAGCGCCGCGCCGAGGAGGTCGAGGAGGCGGTGTACGCGGCGGGCGGTCTGGCCGTGGCCGTACGCACACCCGGGCAGTGGTCGGCGCATCCGCAGGGCGCGGCCGTGGCCCGGCTCCCGCTGGTGGGGCTGGAGCGGCTGGACGACGCGCCCACGCCGCCGCCGCTGCCCTCCCCCGGTCCGAGGCCGGGCTCGGGACCATGCGCCGGGCTGCGCGTGCTGGACCTCACCCGGGTCATCGCCGGTCCCGTGGCCACCCGTACCCTCGCCCTGCTGGGCGCCGACGTGCTGCGGATCGACTCGCCGCGTCTGCCCGAGAGCGCGGACGCGCACGCCGACACCGGGTTCGGCAAGCGGTCGGCGCTGCTGGACCTGGCGTCCCGCTCCGGCCGCGCCTCCTTCGAGGAGTTGTTGGGGCAGGCCCATGTGGTGGTGACCGGCTACCGTCCCGGCGCGCTGGACCGTTTCGGACTGTCGGCCGGGGAGCTGGCGGGGCGGCGGCCGGGTGTGGTGGTGGCCCAGCTGAGTGCCTGGGGCGGGCCCGGCGCCGGTCCGTGGGGCGGCAGGCGGGGGTTCGACAGTCTGGTGCAGGCGGCGAGTGGCATCGCCGTGGCCGAGGGCGGACCGGACGGCGATCCGGGAGTGCTGCCCGCGCAGGCCCTGGACCACGGCACGGGCTATCTGCTGGCCGCCGCCGTACTGCGCTCGCTCACCGACCGGCGTGACGGCGGGGGTTCGCGACGCGTACGGCTCGCGCTGGCCCGGACCGCGCACCGGCTGCTGCACGAGCTGGAGGGAGCGCGGGAGCCGGACGAGGTACGGGAGCCGTACGACCCGGCCGACTGGCTCGGCGAGACGGACAGTCCGCTGGGCCCGCTGCGCCACGCCGTCTCCCCGGTGGCCTACGACGGCGGGCCGGAGGGCTGGGCCCGGCCGCCGGGGCGGCCGGGCGGGGACGCGCCGACGTGGGGGTGAGGGTGCGGGGTGAGGAGGCGGCGGGTCAGTCGTCCCGGTCGTCACGCCCGCGGTCGTGCCCGTACGTGTGCCCGTGCCTGCCTTCCAGACGCTTGCGTTCACGGCGCTCCGCGCGCCTGCGCCTGCGTTCGACCCCGACGCCGCCCCAGAAGGCGAAGCCGCTGACCACCACGCGCGGCGCGCCCGGCTCCCCCCGGCCCGCGGCGCTGTGGTCGAAGCCGCCCATGACGCCGATGCCGCGCACGTCGACCTCGGCCTCGTCCGGGACGATCACGTTGACGCCGCCCATGACCGCGAAGCAGCGGATCTCCACCTCGCGGTCCTCGAAGTACGCCTCGCGCAGGTCGATCTCCCCGCCGCCCCAGAAGGCGAAACCGGTGAAGCGGCGGGGAGCGGTCCACGGGCCCTTGCGCACGAAACCGCCCATGACCGCCACCCCGCCGCGGGAGGTGGCGCTGCCGCCGAAGCGGCCGGCCCAGCCCCGGCCGGCCCGGGCGGGTTCGGCCGGGGCAGCCACGGTGGTGGTCCGGGGCAGGTCCCTGACCAGGGGGGCCAGCTCGCCCTGGGTGCGAGCGGCGTAGACGGAGTCCAGCCGCTCCTGGAACTCCTCCATGTCGAGGCGCCCCTCGGCCACCGCCTCGCGCAGCACCTCGGCCACGCGTTCCCGGTCGGCGTCGGAGGCTCTCATCTCGGGTAGATCGTCGGTCATGGCGGCAGGCTACCGGCCGGGCCCGCCGCCGGTCAGTCCGGAGCGGGCCCGTTCCGGACGGGGCCGTCAGGCCAGGTCGATGCCGGGGTAGAGCGGATGCCCGGCCAGCAGGTCGGCGGCGCGTCCGGCGACGGACTCGGCGATCCCGGGCTCCAGCCGGTACCGGGCCCTGGAGGGGGCGCCAGCCGCGGTGGTGCCCGGCTCGGCGGCTGTGAGGGTGGTGTGGATCAGGTCGGCGATCTCGTCCATCTCGGCCGTCCCCAGACCGCGCGTGGTCAGGGCCGGGGTGCCGATGCGGATACCGGAGGTGTACCAGGCGCCGTTGGGGTCGCGCGGCACCGCGTTGCGGTTGGTGACGATGCCGGCGTCCAGCAGCGCGTCCTCGGCCTGGCGTCCGGTGAGGCCGTAGCCGGTGACGTCCACCAGGGCCAGGTGGTTGTCGGTACCGCCGGTGACCAGGCGCGCGCCGCGGCGCATCAGGCCCTCGGCGAGGGCCGCGGCATTGTCCACCACCTGCCTGGCGTAAGCGTGGAAGGACGGCTGCCGGGCCTCGGCCAGTGCCACGGCCTTGGCGGCCATGACGTGGGGCAGCGGGCCGCCGAGCACCATGGGGCAGCCGCGGTCCACGTGCTCGGCCAGTGCCTCGCGGCACAGCACCATGCCGCCGCGCGGGCCGCGCAGGGACTTGTGGGTGGTGGTGGTGACGATGTCGGCGTGCGGCACGGGGTCGAAGTCGCCGGTGAAGACCTTGCCGGCGACCAGTCCGGCGAAGTGGGCCATGTCGACCACCAGGGTGGCGCCGACCTCGTCGGCGATCTCCCGCATGATCCGGAAGTTCACCCTCCGCGGGTAGGCGGAGTAGCCGGCGATCAGGATGAGGGGGCGGAACTCGCGGGCGGCGGCGCGCACCGCGTCGTAGTCCAGCAAACCCGTGGCCGGGTCGGTGCCGTAGCTGCGCTGGGTGAACATCTTGCCGGAGATGTTGGGGCGGAAGCCGTGTGTGAGGTGGCCGCCGGCGTCCAGGGACATGCCCAGCATCCGCTGGTCGCCCAGTGCCCGCCGCAGCTCCTCCCAGTCTTCCTCGGACAGGTCGTTGACGTGCCTGGCCCCGGCGCGCTCCAGGGCGGGGCTCTCCACGCGCTGGGCCAGGACGGACCAGAAGGCGACGAGATTGGCGTCGATGCCCGAGTGCGGCTGGACGTAGGCGTGGTCGGCGCCGAACAGCTCGCGGGCGTGCTCGGCGGCCAGCGTCTCGACGGTGTCGACGTTGCGGCACCCGGCGTAGAAGCGGCGGCCAGCGGTGCCCTCGGCGTACTTGTCGCTGAGCCAGTTGCCCATGGCCAGCAGTACGGCCGGGGAGGCGTAGTTCTCACTGGCGATCAGTTTGAGGGAGGCGCGCTGGTCGGTGATCTCGGCGCCGATGGCGTCGGCGACGCGCGGCTCGACGGCGCGGACCACGTCCAGGGCGCTGTTGAAGGCGGTCGACGCGGTGGCGGCGGTGGTGTTCCGGGCGGCGCCGCCGGTGTGCGGGGTGGATGCGGTGGCCATGGGCCCCTCCTTGACGTCCTCGACGACGGTACGGGCGGCCCAGGCGCGCGGCTCTTCGGCGCAGCGGGCTCGTACGCCCGGTGCGCGGGCCGCTCCCCGATGGTTGGTCCCATCCCTACGCGCCAGTCACGGCCCGCTCGGAGCCTAGCAGTCGCGGACCGCCCGGGCCTGGGGCACCGTGGAGACGAGAACCGATCGCCCCACCCTTCGCAGGAGGCACCATGAGCGACCACACCTACCGGGTGACCGAGATCGTCGGAACCTCGCACGAGGGCGTCGACCAGGCGATCCGCAACGGGCTCGCCCGGGCCTCGGAGACGCTGCGGCACCTGGACTGGTTCGAGGTGACGCAGGTGCGCGGCAACATCTCGGAGGGCCGGGCGGAGCATTACCAGGTGGGGCTGAAGGTCGGGTTCCGCCTGGAGAGCGAGGGGTAGGCCGGGGGCCGAACCGCCTCGGCACGGGCCGGCCGGAGTGCCCCTCCCACCCGGTTCACCCGTCCTGCCGGGGCGGGAGGGATAGGAACGCCGCCGTGTGGCACTCGGACGCCCGGAAGGATGTCCCCTTATCGCCTTCCGGGCGATACGGCCGTTCCCGGAGGAACGCAGCATGCCCACGGCAGCCACCAACAGCCAGGTCACGATCACCGACTCCCCGGCCCACGGCCGGTTCGAGGCCAGGATCGGCGCGACCCTCACCGGCTTCGCCGACTACGTACGCGACGGCGATCTGGTGATGTACCCGCGGGTGGTGGTGTCCCGGCCCTTCCTGGGCCGGGGCATCGGCGACCGGCTGGTGCGCACCGCTCTGGACGACGCGCGGCGGCGCGGCCTGCGCATCAGTCCGGCCTGCGCCTTCGTCGAGCAGTGGCTCGCCCTTCACCCCGGGTACCGGGACCTCGTGGCGGAGGAGGACGGGGACGGCGGACCCGGTTCCGCGGGCCCCGGTCCCGTCGGTGCGGGACCGGGGCCCGCGGATAGTCCGTCCGGGTGAGCCGCGCCGTCCGGACCGCCCCTGAGGGGGACGGTCCGGGGTGGGTGCGGGAGCTGGGTCAGGGGGTGCTCCACTTCTGGTTGGCGGCGCCCGAGCAGGTCCAGATCTGCGTCCTGGTGCCGTTGGCGGAGTCGCCGCCCTTCACGTCCAGGCACTTGTCGGCGTTCGGGTTGACGATGTCCCGGGCTCCGGTGACGACCCACTGCTGGGCGGCCGTGCCGTTGCAGTCCCAGATCTGCACGGGGGTGCCGTCCGCCGTGCCCGCGCCGGAGACGTCCAGGCACTTGCCGAGCGCCCGTACGGTGCCGTCCGTGCCGACGGTCCACCGCTGGGCGGCGTTGCCGTTGCAGTCGTGGAGCTGCACCGGGGTGCCGTTGGCGGTGTCCGCCCAGGCCACGTCCAGGCACTTGCCCGCCAGGCCGGTGATGGTGCCGGTGCGCCCGCCTCCGCCGCTGGTGACGCGGACGTAGTCGACGACGAGCTTCTGCGGGAAGACGGTGCTGGAGTCCGGCAGGCCCGGCCAGTCGCCGCCCACCGCGAGGTTGAGGATCAGGAAGAACGGCTTGTCGAACACCCAGCGGTCGCCGCCCAGGTCGGCCGGGGTGCGGCGCTGGTAGACCTGGCCGTCGACCGACCAGGTGATGGAGTTCGGGGACCAGTCGACGGCGAAGGTGTGGAAGTCGTCGGCGAACGCCCGGCCTCCGGGGAGGGTGTAGCCGGCACCGATGCCCTCGCCGCCGGAGTAGCCGGGGCCGTGCAGGGTGCCGTGCACGGTGCCGGGCTCGTACCCGACGTTCTCCATGACGTCGATCTCGCCGCTGTTGGGCCACCCGACGCTGCCGATGTCGTGACCGAGCATCCAGAACGCCGGCCACATGCCCTGGCCGCGCGGGAGCTTCATCCGGGCCTCGACATGGCCGTAGGTGGTGGTGAACTTTCCCGCGGTGTTCATACGGGCCGAGGTGTACTGGCAACGGCCGTACCAGCACTGGTAGTCGCCGGGGTTCTCCTTGCGGGCGGTGATCACCAGGTTGCCGTTGCCGTCGAGCGCGGCGTTGGCGTTGCCCGGGGTGTAGTACTGCCGCTCGTGGTTGTTGCCGCTGTTGTCGCCGGTCTCCAGCTGCCATCTGCGACTGTCGACCGCCGATCCGGCGGGCCCGTCGAAGTTCTCCTCGAACAGCACGGCCGTCGGGGCCGCCTCGGCCGCCCGGGTGGTCTCCCGGGCGGCCTTCCGGCCGGTCTCGCCCGCCGGGCCGGCGGCCGCGGTGCCGGTGATCGCCAGGGTCGCGGCCAGCGTCAGCAGTGTCGCCGCCGAAGCCCAGCGGCGGGCCCGGCGGCGACGGGGATTCCTGCCGCGGGGAGGGTCGTGGAGGGTTGTTGAGTGCATGACCATCACATCCGTCTGTCGTCCGGAGGATCCGGCGGTGGGGACCGCTCCCCCGCGCGGGCGGCCTCGGGTGATGGGACCGCACGGCGGCCGCGGACCGTGAAGCCGTCCCGTGCACGGTGAGGGCGCGGTCGGACGGGCGGGCGGATAGCGCTCAACACGCCAATCGCCCGCGTTCCAGGCTTGGTTCGGGCAGTGAGTCAACTCCTGGGAAACCCGGCCGTCAAGAGCTTGGACGAGACCAATCAACTTCAAGAAGTGAACGAGAGAGCGCTCTTGAGAGCGTTCTCAAACAGTGACATCCAATTTTGACGTGAAGTCTTGACGCTTATGCTCGCTGCCGTTTGACTCCGTGCCCATGCCCGGCACCGGCACCAGTGCCGCGGCCGTCCCGCCGCACCCTTCCCGCCGCCGAGCCGGGCCGAGCCGCCGAAGGAGTACCCATGCGCGTCACCATCACCGATGCCGCCCGTGCGGCCGGCGTCAAGAGGTCGGCGGTCTCCCGAGTGCTCAACGCCAGGGGCGAGGTGGACGGCCGGATCACCGGGCGGGTGCGCGACGTCACCGGCGCCCCGGGACATGCGCCCGGTTCGCGCGCCGTCGGACGGCGGGTGCCCGACGATGTCACGGCGATCGGCTTCGACGACATCCCGCCGGCAGCCCGCACCGATCCGCCCCTGACCACCGCCCGCCGACCGCCGCTGGCCGGCGGCCGGACCGTCCTGCCCGCCGAACCGGGGGGCCGCGTGCCGGCCCTCGCCCCCTAGAAGCCCCGCCCCCGGCGCCACTGCCGGTCCCGACGAACGGGTGGTGCTGGCATCCGCCCCCGACCCGGACCGGGTCACCGGAAACGACGGGGACGACGGGGAGAGTGCGGACCTGTCGGCGAACGAGCCGCCCAGCCTGATCTCGCCGCCCGCCGGCTGCCGCTTTCACCCGCGCTGCCCGCTGGCGATGGAGCGCTGCCGCGACCGGACCCCGCCGCGCTTCGACCTCGACGGCGGCCAGTGGGCGGCCTGCTGGCTGTACGACACCTCCGGGGCCGCACCGACCGCCGGGCCCGGGCGGGGGGCAGCGTCGTGAAGTTCGTCCTCCAGCGCCTGGCCTTCTACCTGCTGACCGCCTGGGCGGCCATCACCATCAACTTCCTCATCCCCCGGCTGATGCCCGGCGATCCGGTGCAGTCGCTGCTCGCCCGCTACCAGGGCGCTCTCCAGCAAGTCCATCGCCTCCCTGGAGGCCCTCTTCGGGCTCGACCGGGACCGCTCGCTGTGGCAGCAGTACACCGACTACTGGGCCAGTCTGGCCCGCGGGGACCTGGGGACGTCGTTCACCTACTTCCCCACCTCCGTCTCGGAGGTCATCGCCCAGAGCCTGCCGTGGACGCTGGCCCTGGTCGGCACCACGACCCTGATCAGCTTCCTCCTGGGCACCGGCATCGGCGTCTTCGCCGGCTGGAAGCGCGGCTCGTGGCTGGACGGGCTGCTGCCGGTGACCACCTTCATCTCGGCCATCCCGTACTTCTGGCTGGGGCTGATCGCCATCGCGGTGTTCGCCGTGCAGTGGCCGCTCTTCCCCGCCTCCGGCGGCTACGACACCTCCCTGGTGCCCTCCCTCAGCGGGGCGTTCGTCTCCAGCGCGCTGTACCACGCGGTGCTGCCGGGGGTGACGGTCGTGCTCAGCGCGATGGCCGGCTGGGTGCTGGGGATGCGGAACATGATGGTGACCGTCTCCTCCGAGGACTACGTGATGGTCGCCCAGGCCAAGGGGCTGCCCGAGCGCCGGGTGATGTTCTCCTACGCCGCCCGCAACGCGATCCTGCCCAACGTCTCCGGTTTCGCCCTCTCGCTGGGCTTCATCGTCGGCGGCACGCTGCTGGTGGAGATGGTCTTCTCCTATCCCGGCATCGGCTACGTCCTCTTCCAGGGCGTCGGCGCCAAGGACTATCCGCTGATGCGGGGCGTCTTCCTGATCATCACCCTCGCCGTGCTGGCCGCCAACCTCCTGGCCGACCTGCTCTACATGCTCCTCGACCCGCGCACCCGGAAGGAGGGCTGACCCATGGCCGTACAGGCGTCCGAGAGCGCCGCAGCCAGCACCGCAGCCACCCCTGCCACCGCTCCGCCCGCGGCCCGCCGCGACCGACTGCGCTTCCTGCGCAACGGCAGGACCGCGACCGGGCTGGCGATCCTGGGCCTGTTCGTCCTGCTCGCCGTCGCCGGACAGTGGCTGGCCCCCCACGATCCGTCCGCGATGAGCGACGACGTGCTCCAGCCGCCCTCCTGGGAGCATCCGTTCGGCACCACGCAGACCGGGCAGGACATCTTCTTCCAGGTGCTGGTGGGCACCCGCGGGGTGCTCGTGGTGGGCTTCGTCGCGGGTTTCTTCGCGACGCTGCTGTCGGTGGTGGTCGGGGTGAGCTCCGGCTTCCTGTCCGGCGTCGGCGACGAGGTGCTCTCCGCGCTCACCAACATCTTCCTCGTCCTGCCCGGACTGCCGCTGATCATCATCGTCGCCGGCTTCCTGCCGGACTCCGGCGACATGATCATCGCGGTGGTCATCAGCCTCACCGCGTGGGCCTGGGGGGCGCGGGTGCTGCGCGCGCAGACCATGTCGCTGCGCGCGCGGGACTACGTCCAGGCCGCGCGGGCCACGGACGAGTCCACCTGGCGGATCACCGTCTTCGAGATCCTGCCGAACCTGACCGCCGTCATCGCCTCCGGATTCGTCGGGACGGTGGTCTTCGCGGTGCTGTCGGAGATCACCCTGGCCTTCATCGGCGTGGCCGACATCTCCCACTGGAACCGGGGGACCATCCTGTTCTGGGCGCAGAGCAACCAGGCCCTCGGCCAGGGCGCGTGGTGGTGGTTCGTGCCCGCCGGACTGTGCATCGCGCTGCTGGGCACGGCGCTGACACTGATCAACTTCGGCATCGACGAGTTCGTCAACCCCAGGCTGCGCACCGCCGTCCGCGTCCGCGGCGGGGCCCGGATGCGGGTCGGCTTCACCCCTGTCGCCCGCGCCCCGCGCGGCGGGGCGAAGACCGCGAGGGAAGCGGGCGGGGCACGCGAGACCGAGGAGAGCACCGTATGAGCACATCGGCCACCTCCCCAGCGAGCGCCCCGCCGCACACCGCGACGCGGCCGCCCGTGCTGGAGATCGGCGGTCTGTCCGTCGACTACGGCGTCGGGGACGGCGCGGTGCGGGCCCTGCACGACGTGGACCTGACCCTGCACCGCGGCGAGGTGCTGGGCCTGGCCGGCGAGTCCGGCTCGGGCAAGTCCACCCTGGCCTACGCCGTCACCCGGCTGCTCTCCCCGCCCGGGGTGATCACCGGCGGGGACGTGCGCTACCACCCGCGCGAGGGGGAGCCGGTGGACGTGCTGGCCATGCCGCCCGGCTGCGCCTTCCATCCCCGCTGCCCGAAGGCGTTCGAGCCCTGCGGCCTGCGCACGCCCCGCCTCGTGCCCGTGCCGGACACCGGCACAGACACGGACACAGACACCGGCCGCAGCGTCGCCTGCTGGCTGAACGACGACCGCCGACCTGGAGAATCATGACCGCCACCACCCCCGTATCCCCCCTGACCGCCCCCGCGCCCGAGCCGGTCGCCGGACTGCCGGCGGACTTCCGCTGGGGGGTGGCCACCTCCTCGTACCAGATCGAGGGCGCGGTCGACGAAGACGGCCGCACCCCCTCGATCTGGGACACCTTCTGCCGTGTGCCCGGTGCCGTGGCCGGCGGCGAGAACGGCGACACCGCCTGCGACCACTACCACCGGATGCCGCGGGACGTGGAGCTGATCGCCTCCCTGGGCGTGGACACCTACCGGTTCTCGCTGGCGTGGCCGCGCGTCCAGCCGGGCGGGCGCGGCAAGGGCAACCCGCGCGGCATCGCCTTCTACGACCGGCTGGTGGACAAGCTGCTGGAGCACGGCGTCACCCCGTGGGTGACCCTCTACCACTGGGACCTGCCACAGGGGCTGGAGGACGCCGGCGGCTGGCCGGAGCGCGACACCGCCCACCGGTTCGCCGACTACGCCGAGATCGCCCACGAGGCCCTCGGCGACCGCGTCCGGCACTGGACGACGCTGAACGAACCGTGGTGCTCGGCGGTGCTCGGCTACGACCAGGGAGTGCACGCGCCCGGCCGCCGCGACTTCGGCGACTCCATGCGGGCCGTGCACCATCTGCTGCTCGGCCACGGGCTGGCCGCACAGCGGCTGCGCGCCGCCGGGAACGCGCCCGAGGAGCTGGGCATCACCCTCAACCTGGGCACCGCCACCCCGGCGACCGACGGCGAGGCCGACCGGGCCGCCGCGCGCCGGGCCGACGGGATGGGCACCCGCCTCTACCTGGATCCGCTGGTGCACGGGCGCTACCCGCACGACGTGGTGGAGAACCTGTCCGCCCGGGGTGCGACCCTGCCCGTGGAGGAGGGCGATCTGGAGGTGATCTCCACGCCGCTGGACGTGCTCGGCGTCAACTTCTACTCCGGTCACGTCTTCTCCGGCACCGCCGAGGACGGCTCCACGACCGGCGAGGACGGGCTGCCGGTGACCCGGGTCGTCCCACAGGGCCGACCGCGCACGGCGATGGGCTGGGAGATCGTCCCCGAGCGTCTGACGGAGCTGCTGGTGCGGCTGCAGAAGGACTACGGGCTGCCGACGGTGATCACCGAGAACGGCGCGGCCTTCGACGACGAGCCGGCGGCCGGCGGCGCGGTGCACGACACCGACCGCACCGCCTATCTCGCCGACCACATTCGCGCGGTGGCGGCGGCCCGCGGCGCCGGGGCGGACGTGCGCGGCTACTTCGCCTGGTCGCTGATGGACAACTTCGAATGGGCCTACGGGTACGCCAAGCGGTTCGGTCTGGTCCACGTCGACTACGCCACCCAGCGCCGGACCGTCAAGGACAGCGGGCTGTGGTACCGGGAGACGGTCCGGCTGACCCGCCGGGCTACCGGGGATCGGGCCACCGGGGGCTGACGTCCGGGCGGGGCACAGGTGCCCGCCGTGCCGGAGGCGGGCCCGGGCTGCGCCGCCCGGGCCCGCCCGTGTCCAGAGCCGCCTCCACCGCCTCCCGCGCGGCGGCGGCCAGCGCACGGCGGCCGGAGTGGGTGCCGGGAGGCAGCGACGGCAGTACGGTCACCTCGGCGACCAGGCCCCGGGCGGCGGCCACCCGGCGCAGCGAGGCGGCCAGTGTGTCCTCGCCGACGAAGGCCGGCCGCGTGTCCACCGTCTCCGCCGCGTCCGTGAGGCCCTTCCCGTGCGCCGCGCCGTGCGTCAGGTAGCGGATCGCCACCGGCTGCACGGGGACCCCGGCCTCCAGCGCGGCCTGGAACAGCGCACCGCGGAACGCTCCGCGCTCCCTGCCGCACCGGGTGCTGCCCTCGGGGAAGGCCACCACGGTCGAGCCCGCGCGCAGGGCGGAGGCGACCTCCGCGACCGTTCCCGGAAGGCCCATCAGCCGCTCGCGGTCGATGAACAGGGTGCCGCCGCGGGCGGCCAGCCGCCCCAGCACCGGATACCGTCCGACCTCCCGCTTGGCCACCATCCGGCCGGGCGCCACCGCGGCCAGCAGTGGTACGTCCAGCCAGGAGACGTGATTGGCCACCACCAGCGCCGGGCCGGCGACGGGCCGGCCCGTGACGCGGACCCGTACCCCCAGCGCGGCGGCGATCGCCGCGCACCACCACCGCACCAGCACCGCGCGGCGGGCCGGGGCGAGGAGGCGCGCGGCCGGTGACAGCGCCACCCCCGCCGGCAGGACGGCGGCCAGGGCCGCCCAGCGCGCCGCCCGCCGCACCGCCCCGGCGGCCGCCGGACGGCGGGGCAGGCAGCCGGCCACGGTGCAGGGCGAGAAGGGGAACCACGGATTCGCCCGGGGGTCCGTCCCGTCCGGCGTGCCCATCCTCTCCCCCTCCCTCTCCCCGCCGGTGCCGTCAGGCCGGGAGGAGGGAGAGGAAGTGCCGCAGGTAGCGCGGATTGGTGTCGCGCAGTGACAGCAGCACGTACAGGTCGGCGACGCCGAAGTCCGGGTCGTGGGCGGGCTCTCCGCAGACCTTCGCCCCCAGGCGCAGATAGCCGCGCAGCAGTGGCGGCAGCGCGGTGCGGGGCGCGGCGTGCGCGGTGGCCCGGGCAGTGGCGTGCGGCGCGGGCTCCACGCCCCCGGCGCGCCAGGGCAGCCGGGGGCGCACCCGGTGCTCGGCGGGGGCGAGGTGCCGCTCGGCGACCGCCGCCCACACGGCGGCGGCCGTCGCCCCGCCGTCGGCCAGCGGCAGGGAGCAGCAGCCGCCGAGCCAGTTGTGGCCGGTGCGCTTCAGGTAGCGGGCTATGCCGGCCCACATCAGGGCGATGACGGCGCCGTCGCGATGGTCGGGGTGGACGCAGGAGCGGCCCGCCTCCACCAGGTCCCCGCGCAGGCCCGCGCCGTCCAGCAGCCCGTCCAGCTCGAACTCGCCCTCGGCGTAGAGCCGCCCGGCCGCGCGCGCCCGCTCCGGCGGCAGCAGCCGGTAGGTGCCGACCACCTGCCCGGTCGCCCGCTCCCGCACCAGGAGGTGGTCGCAGTGGGCGTCGAAGGAGTCGGTGTCCAGGCCGGGTTCGGAGCCGGACAGACGGGCGCCCAGCTCCCCGGCGAAAACCTCGTGGCGCAGGCGCTGCGCGGCCCGTACGTCCGCCTCGTCGCGGGCGAGGGAGACGGTGTAGCCGCCGCCGGGAGGTGCGGGTGCCGGTGCGGGTGCGGAGGGCTGGGCGGGAACACCGGGGAGGGCGGAGAGGGTCTGAAGGGCGGGCACGGCTGGCACGGCGGAAGCGGACACGGCGGGTCCTCCTGGTCCGGGCGGCGGCGGATCGCCGGGCCGGCTGGACTTCGCGTGACCGCTCCGGGGAGCGTGGGTGTGCGTCGGCTGAACACACTCCCCCGGCGCGTACGAGCCGCGCACGGAGGTGTTGTCACCCGCGCGGGGCAGGCGGACATGAAACCGCCCGCCCCGGTCAAGGGATGGGGTGAAGGGGTCATCAGGCGGCGCGGCGGCGCCCTGCCGGAGGGACGGCGAGCGATGCGGACGGCTGGAAGCGGGCAGGGCACGGGACGGCGGGCCGTGCGGACGCGGATCCGGGCGCTGGCGGCGGCGGTGGCGGTGGCTTGCGCCGCGCTGCTGACGGGCTGCCCGGGAGCGGGGAACGGCGACGGGGAACAGGGGAGCCGCTCCCCGTTCACCGGCGAGAGCGTGGCCGACGCCTCGGCGCCGGTGCTCGCCGTGAAGATCGACAACGTGTCGGCCGCACGCCCCCAGACGGGACTGGAGCGGGCCGACATCGTCTACGTGGAGCAGGTCGAGTCGGGCCTGACCCGGCTGCTGGCCGTGTACTCCTCCGAGCTGCCGCCCTCCGTGGGCCCGGTGCGCAGCGCCCGGGAGTCCGACATCGAGCTGCTGCGGCAGTTCGGCGAGCCGGCGCTGGCCTACTCCGGGGCTCAGTCGGGGCTGGTACCGGTGCTGGAGGCGTCCCCGCTCCACCTGGTGCCGCCCGGTGAGGCACCCGGCGCCTACTCGCGGAGCGCGGACCGTTCCGCCCCGCACAACATGTACCTGGATCCCCGAGCCGCCCTGCGCGAGGCGCCCGACGGGGTGAGCGGCGCCTCCGACATCGGCTTCCGCTTCGGCCCGGCGCCGCGGGGCGGCCGGGCCGGGACCGAGGAGGCCGTCCGCTTCCCGGCCGCCCGGTACTCCTTCACCTGGTCGCGGGAGGACGACCGCTGGCTGGTGTCCATCGACGGCCGGGAAGCGGCCACCGCCGACGGCGACCGGCTCGGGGCCCCCACGGTCATCGTCCAGCGCGTGGAGATCCGCGACTCCCGGTTCCAGGACCGCGGCGGCAGCGTCAGCCCGTACTCGGAGACCGTCGGCTCCGGCGAGGCGACGGTGCTGCGCGGCGGCCGGGCGTACGAGGCGCGCTGGTCGCGGCCGTCGGCGGAGAGCGGCACGGAGTTCACCACCGCCGAGGGCGAACCGATGACCTTCGCCGAGGGGCGGGTGTGGGTGGTGCTCGCCCCGCGCTGAGCCGTGGCCGTACCGCCCGAGGGCGGTCCAGGGGCCGACACGGAGCGGCCGCCGACGCTGTCGCGGGCGCCGTGGACGGCTACCGTGCCGAGCCTCCCCCGTCCCCGCTCCGCACGGACGTCAGGCGCTGCGCCTGAGTCCGCGCCGCTCCTCCTCCGACAGCCCGCCCCACACCCCGTAGCGCTCGTCGTTGGCGAGGGCGTACTCCAGGCACTCGATGCGCCCCTCGCACGACTGACAGATCTTCTTGGCGTCCACGGGTGTCCTGCCCGGCTCCGGGAAGAAGGGCTCGGAGCCGATCTGCGCGCACAGCGCGCGCTCCCACCATCCGGTCAGCTGCCCGACCGGATCGGAGTAGTCAATTGCCATACCGGGAAGCCTGCCCGGCGCCGATCAACGTTTCGTCAACGTCCGATCAACGCGCGCCGGCCCCCCGTCGGCGCTCACCCTCCCACCTCCCGCACATCCGCGCTCCGGGGTTCGCGCCACCGGGCGTGTCCGCTTCGCCGAGGTGCCGTGCACGCCCTGCGCCGGGCGTCTCAGCCGGTGGCGCGCGTGTAGGTGAGGATCACCGCGCCGCTGCCGAGCACGGTGTCGAAACGCGTGCCCTCCGCGGTGACGGACAGCGCCTGCCTGGCCTGCGCGGGCAGTGTCTCGGGGTACTCGGCCACGAGGTGCCGGATGTAGTCCTCCGCTGTGGGCCGGAAGCCGTCCGGGCCGGTGAGGTCCGCGCCGTCCGGGCCCGCGATGAAGCCGTCGGGGGTGATGGCGGCGTAGTGGACGAGTCCGCGCACACTGATTCGCTTCCATCGGTCCGCTGGCGCGGTACGGCCCGGGCCGCCGGGTGGCGTGCCGGGGTACGGGGCCACTCGGCGATCATCGCACCGGACCGGTCACGCGGGTGCCGTTCCGCCGAACCGCACGGGCGTCCCGCGGCAGCCGGCCCGTGGCCGGTTCCGGCTGCCCTGTCGGCCCCTGTCGCCCAGCTCGCGCTCGGCCTGACCGACACAGCCCCCTCCGAGACCTTCCGGCCGTCCACCTCGGCGGCACCGCCGTTGAGCACTCTGCCGTCCGCCCCGTCGGCGGTCGTACCGTCAACCGCTCCCATGTCGACGGCCTTCTGACAGGCCGCCATCTCCTCGGCGGCGGGCTTGTAGCCGCGTTTCCCGGCGAGCGCAGCGTCATGGATGCCGTACCGCAAGTCCGTCCGTCAGAGTCTTCGGCCCCACCCTGGGCAGCTCGGGCGGCGCCTTCCAGTCGAATCCGAATTCGTCCATGCAGTCGCTGATCAGGATCGTGCGGGCCCTGAATATCTGAAGGGTGCCGGCCGCCCCGCGGCCCCATCACCTCGTTCTGTGAACGGTGTCAAACGCCGTAGTAACCTGCCCGGTGACACCGATTGTTCGAATCCCGGCGCTCCCATCGGAGCTTTGGATTCGAACAGCTGCCTAAGACAGCCCCGACCGACCCGACCCCGGAGATCCCGATGCCTTCACGACGCGCAGTGCCGGTCACCCTCGCGGAGATCGCGCGGATCGCCGGGGTGGGGCGGGCGGCCGTCAGCAACTGGCGGCGCAGGCACGACACCTTCCCCGCCCGGATCGGCGGCACCGACACCGGCCCCCAGTTCTCCCTCGCCGAGATCGAGCAGTGGCTGCGGGAGAACGGCAAGCTCGAGGAGATCGGCGGACGCGAGCTGCTCTGGCCCGGCTTCGAGGCTCTCGGCGGCCGGGACGAAGCGGGCCTGGCCATCGCCGAGGCCGGGCGGCGGATGTGCGACGGTGAGACTCCCGCGACCGTTCCCGCCCTGTCCGAGCAGGCCGGGGAACTGGTCGGCGAGGCCGTGGCGCTGGGGCGGCGCGAGGGGGCTCGGGAGGTCTTCGAGTTCCTGCTGCGGCGCTGGCTGGAGGCCCATGTCCGCCAGGTCAGCGCCAGCCCCCGGCCCCTGGCGGACCTGATGGTCGGGGTCGCCCTGGCGGCGCACCCGTCCCCGGCCGGGGACGGCGGGGCGACCGTGCTCGACCCGGCCTGCGGCGCGGGCCATCTGCTGGACGCCGCCGCACGGGCCCGGGCGGGCGCGGGAGCCGCAAGCGTCACCCTGCTGGGCTGCGACAGCGACCCGGCGCTGGCCGCGCTGGCCGCCTCGCGGCTGGCGTTCGTGACCGACGAGGCGGGCGGGGCCGGGGCGCGGGTGACGGCGGACGTACGGGAGGGCGACTCCCTGCGCGCCGACCCCCACGAGCGGGCCGCCGCGGACATCGTGCTGTGCAACCCGCCCTTCAACCAACGCGACTGGGGCTACGAGGAGCTGTCCACCGACCGGCGCTGGGTGCACGGCCTGCCGCCGCGCACCGAGTCCGAGCTGGCCTGGGTGCAGCACGCCCTGGCCCGGCTGCGGCCGGGCGGCACCGCCGTGCTGCTGCTGCCGCCGGCCGTCGCCTCCCGCCGCGCCGGCCGCAGGATCCGCGGCGCACTGCTGCGCGCCGGACTGCTGCGCGCCGTCATCGCCCTGCCGTCCGGCTGCGCGCAGCCGCACAGCGTCTCGCTGCACCTGTGGCTGCTGAGCGCCCCCGAGGGCACAGGGCCCGCCGAGGACAACGGGGTCCTGCTCGCCGACGCGGCGGCCGGACGCGAGGACGGGGTGGACTGGGACGCACTGGACGACTTCGTACAGACCGCGGTGCGTGCCTACGGCAGCGGGGCGGACGAACTGCCGGACTGCGCCCGGCGCATGGCCGTCATCGAACTGCTGGACGACGAGGTCGACCTCACCCCCGGACGCCATGTCTCCCCCGCGCCGGGCGGCGAGGAACTCGATCCGGAGGACGCCTGGAGCGGCTTCGGCGAGGCCCTGGACGGACTGCGCGCCGCGGGGCGGACGCTGTCCGCCCTGGAACCGGTCCGGGAGGACGGAGGCGGACAGCCGAGGACGACCGTGGGCGACCTGGTCCGGGCCGGGGCGCTGACTCTGCACGGCGGCCGGCAGCCACCGGAGGGGACGGTCCGCGGCGGTGAGCCGGACGAGGGCGGCATGCCCCTGCTGACCGTGCCGGACCTGCTCCGGGGCGGCGGTCCGACGGGCTGGCTGCACCCCTCGGACGTCTCCGGCCGCGGTGCGCTGGTGGCCATGCCGGGCGACGTGGTGGTGGCCGGGGTGATCCGCGCCTTCGCCGCCTGGGTGCACCAGGGCCCGCCCACCGTGCTCGGCGCCCAGTTGTACGCGCTGCGCGTGGACCCGGAGAAGATGGACGCCTGGTTCCTCGCGGGCTGTCTGCGCGCCCCCTCCAACGGCCGCCAGGCGGGCACCCACGCCTCCAGCGCCTCCCGGGTGGACGTGCGCAGGCTCCAGGTGCTCCAGGTGCCGCCGGCCGAACAGTCGCGCTACAGCGAGGTGTTCCGGCGGCTGACGGAGTTCGAGGAGTACCGCGGACGCCTGGACGAGCTGGCCTCGCGCCTGTCGCGCGACATCAGCGACGGCCTGGCGACGGGCCGGCTGTCGGCCGGACGCTGAGGCGCGGGTCGGGGACGGGGGACGCGAGCCGGCGATGGCGCTGTGCACTCCCTCCGGGTGGACGGCGGCGATCTCCGCGTCGCCCGGCCCGCGCTCGGTCCACACCGTCACGGAGACGGCCATGCCCGCTCACCTCCCGGAGCCCGGCCTAACCGGCCCGGCCGGCGAGGTGGCTCTCGATCTCGGCGAGCTCGTCGTCGGTGAAGTCGAGGTTTCCGGCGGCCGCGACGTTGTCCTCCAGCTGCTTCACGCTGCTGGCGCCGACGAGCGCGGAGGTCACGCGCCCGCCGCGCAGGATCCAGGCGATGGCCGTCTGCGCCAGGGTCTGGCCGCGCCGCCGCGCGACGCCGTCGAGCGCGCGGACCGTGGCCAGCGTCTCCTCTGTGATGCCCTCCGCGGACAGGAACGGGCTGGCGCCCGCGGCCCGGGACCCGGCGGGGATGCCGGACAGGTAGCGGTCGGTGAGCAGCCCCTGGGCCAGTGGGGAGAAGGCGATCGAGCCGGCTCCCACCTCGTCGAGCACGTCGAGCAGGCCGTCCTCGACCCAGCGGTTGAACATCGAGTAGGACGGCTGGTGGATCAGCAGCGGGGTGCCCAGCTCTGCCAGGATGCGGGCGGCCTCACGGGTCTGCCCGGGGCTGTAGTTGGAGATGCCCACATACAGCGCCTTGCCCTGCCGGACGGCGGTGTCCAGCGCGCCCATGGTCTCCTCCAGGGGCGTGTCGGGGTCGGGGCGGTGGGAGTAGAAGACGTCGACGTACTCCAGGCCCGTGCGGCTCAGGCTCTGGTCCAGGCTGGCCAGCAGGTACTTGCGCGAACCCCACTCGCCGTACGGGCCGGGCCACATGTCGTAACCGGCCTTGGTGGAGATCACCAGTTCGTCGCGGTAGGGGCGGAAGTCGCGGGCGAGGTGGCGGCCGAAGTTGGCCTCGGCCGCGCCGGGGGGCGGGCCGTAGTTGTTGGCCAGGTCGAAGTGGGTGACGCCCAGGTCGAAGGCGCGGCGCAGGATCGCCCGCTGGGTCTGGAGCGGCTTGTCGTCGCCGAAGTTGTGCCACAGACCCAGCGAGATCGCCGGGAGTTTCAGCCCGCTGCGTCCGACACGTCGGTAGGGCATGGCGTCGTAGCGCGTGTCCGCGGCGGTGTGGGTCACGGTGCTCCTCTGCGGGGTGGGCGGGGTG
>NZ_JAJFAU010000033.1 GCF_022614595.1 Streptomyces sp. CNQ085 | reverse complement strand
CCCCCCCCCCCCCCCCCCCGCCCCTGGAGGCGTGAGGACAGTGAACCGCTCCGCCCGGCTCCCCGTCGTGGTCGGCGTCGACGGCTCGGACCACTCCCTGCGCGCCCTGGACCGGGCGGTGGAGGAGGCCGTGTTGCGGGGCGCGCCCCTGGAGGTCCTGTGCGGCGTGCCCGCCCACCGGCTCGCGCCCGACACCGCCGGCACCACCGCCGGCACCGACGCCGCTTCCGGCACCGTCCGCGGGGCCGACGAGGAGCACCGGCGGGCACTGTCCCGGCAGGCCCGGCGGATCGCCGAGGCGGCAGCCGGACAGGCCCGGGAGAGCGCTCCGGGGCTGGAGGTGAGGCCGTCCGCGGTGGACGAGAGCGCCGTCGCCGCACTGGTGCGCGCCGGGCGCCGGGCCGCGCTCACCGTGGTCGGCACCCGCGGCCACGGAGGTTTCGCCGGGCTGCTGCTGGGCTCGGTGAGCCTGCGTGTGGCGGCGCACGCCGAGAGCCCTGTGATGGTCGTGCGCGGCGACAACGAGCGCCCTCGGCACACCGTGCTCGTGGGCGTGGAGTACGGGACGGACGCCGACGCGGTGCGTTACGGCTTCGAGGAGGCCGAGCGTCGGGCGGCGGCCCTGCTCGTCCTGCACGCCTGGGAGCTGCCGGTCTACCCCGGTGTCATGGTGCCGCCGCCGACCCGGGTGCTGGAGGAGATCGCCGAGGAGCAGGCCCGCTACGAGGAGAGCGTGCCGGTGGACGCCGTCGCCGGGCCGCGCGAGGCGCACCCGAACGTCGACGCCCGGGCCGAGACGGTGTACGCCGGGCCCGGCCACGCGCTGGTCCAGGCCAGCGCGTCCGCCGATCTCGTCGTCCTGGCGGCGCACCGCCGCCACCGCCTCTTCGGCATGCGCCTGGGCCCGGTCGCCCACGCGGTGCTGCACCACGCCCACTGCCCCGTGGCGCTCGTCCCCACCGCCGCCTGACCGCGTCCCCGTCCCGGCCCGGTTCGTCAGCCCGGCCAGCGCCAGCCGGCGACCTCGGGCAGGTCGGTGCCGTGCTCGCGGATCCAGCCATGGTGCCGCTCGCGCGTCTCCCGCACCGCCCCGAGCAGCCTGTCCGCCCGCTCCGCGAACCCCGACGCCCGGCCGACCACGTCCATGACCAGCCGGTAGCGGTCCAGGTCGTTGCGGACCACCATGTCGAACGGGGTGGTGGTCGCCCCGCTCTCCCGGTAGCCGCGCACGTGCAGCCGGTCGTGGAGGCCGGGCCGGTGGGCGATCCGGTGGATCAGCCACGGATAGCCGTGGTAGGCGAAGACCACCGGCCGGTCACGGGTGAACAGCGCGTCGAACTCCGCGTCCGGCAGCCCGTGCGGGTGCCGCGAGGCGGGCATCAGCCGGGCGATGTCCACGACGTTCACCACCCGCAGCGCCAGATCGGGCAGGTGCTCGCGCAGCAGCGAGGCGGCGGCCAGCGCCTCCTGGGTGGGCACGTCCCCGACGCAGGCCAGCACCACGTCCGGCTCCCGTCCCGGCCGTTCGGTCCCGGCCCACTCCCACACCCCGGCGCCGCGTTCGCAGTGCTCGCGCGCCCGAGCGGGCCCGAGCCAGTCGAAGCAGGGCTGCTTGCCGGCGACGACCACGTTGACCGTGTCCGTCGTCCGCAGCACGTGGTCGGCCACGCACAGCAGGGTGTTGGCGTCCGGGGGGAAGTAGGCCCGCACCACGTCGGGGCTCTTGGTGAGCACATGGTCGACGAAGCCGGGGTCCTGGTGGGAGAAACCGTTGTGGTCCTGGCGCCACACGTGCGAGGTCAGCAGGTAGTTCAGGCTCGGGACGGGAGTCCGCCAGGGCACCTCGCGGGCGCTCTGCAGCCACTTGGCGTGCTGGGTGACCATGCTCGCCACGATGGTGGAGAATCCCTCGTAGGAGGTGAACAGCCCGTGCCGCCCGGTGAGGGTGTAGCCCTCCACCCAGCCCTGGCACAGGTGCTCGGAGAGCACCTCCATCACCCGGCCGTGGCGGCCGAGGTTCCGGTCCGTCTCCAGCAAGGCGCCCTGCCAGGCGCGGGGCGTGGCCTCCAGGACGTCCTGGAGATGATTGGACTCGGCCTCGTCCGGGGCCGTCAGCCGGAAGTCGCGCCGCCGCGCGGTGTCCTCGAAGAGCCGCCGCAGCATGCCGCCCAGCACCCGGGTCGGCTCGTGGGAAGAGACGCCGGGCCCGTCCACCGGCACCGCGAAGTCCTCCGGGCCGCGCAGCGGCAGCGGCCTTCGCCGCCGGCCGCCGTCGGCGTGCTTCGAGGCCCCCAGCCGCCGCTCCCCGCGCGGTACCTGCGCCAGCACACCGGGCAGGGGGCGGCCGGAGCCGTCGAACAGCTCCTCGGGCCGGTACGAGCGCAGCCACCGCTCCAGCGCGCGCAGTCGGCCGGGGTCGTCGCGCACGTCCTTCACCGGGATCTGGTGGGAACGCCAGGTGTCCTCCACCGGGTCGCCGTCCGCCTCCCGCGGGCCGGTCCAGCCCTTGGGGGTGCGCAGCACGATCGCCGGCCAGCGCGGTCGTCCGGCCGCCCCCTCCTCGCGCGCCGTGCGCCGGATCGCGGTGATTTCGTCCAGTGCCGTGTCAAGGGCGGCGGCCAGGGCGCGGTGGACCTCGGCCGCGGGGGTGTCCGGGGCGGCCGTCACGTACAGCGGCTCGTGGCCGTAGCCGCGCAGCAGGGCGTCCAGCTCCTCGTGGGGGACGCGGGACAGCACGGTCGGATTGGCGATCTTGTAGCCGTTCAGGTGCAGGACGGGGAGCACCGCGCCGTCGTGCACCGGGTCCAGGAACTTGTTCGAGTGCCAGGAGGCGGCCAGCGGCCCCGTCTCCGCCTCGCCGTCCCCGACGACGCAGACGGCCACCAGGTCCGGGTTGTCCAGGGCGGCTCCGTAGGCGTGTGACAGGGAGTGCCCCAGCTCCCCGCCCTCCTGGATCGAGCCGGGCACCACCGGGGAGGTGTGGCTGGGCAGCCCGCCGGGAGAGGAGAACTGTTCGAACAGACGCACCATGCCCGCCTCGTCGCGCCCCATGCCGGGCCACAGCTCTCCGAAGGTGCCCTCCAGCCAGCTCCCCGCCAGTACCGCGGGCGCGCCGTGGCCCGGTCCCCACACGCACAGCGCTTCCAGGTCGCGGACGCGGATCACCCGGTTCAGATGGGTGTAGACCAGCCCCAGGCCCGGACAGGTGCCCCAGTGACCCAGCAGCCGTGGCTTGACGTGCTCAGGACGCAGCTCCTCGCGCAGCAGCGGATTGCCCCGGAGGTAGAGCTGGCCCGCCGCCAGGTAGTTCACGGCGCGCCAGTGCGCGTCCAGCTCGGCGCACTCGCGGTCGGCGAGCGGGGGGTGCGTCTGCATGGAACCTCCGGTCCTCACTCGGGTCGTCGCTCGGTTCGCGGCTCCGCTCACGGCTCGGCTCTGTCCCCGGGCTTCCCGGGCTCCTCGGGTCCCCGGGGGTGCGGGGCCTGTCCCCCCGTGTCCCCTCCGTACGGTCGGCCACACCCGTACGCGCCGTCCCGGTGCGAGCCGCGCGCCGGAGGGAGCCCCCGCGGGACACTCCCCGCCCGTCGCCCGGTTGCCGCGACACCCTCCCCGGCAGCACGATGGCGGCGTGTTCAGACAATGGCTGGCGCTGGAGGCGGGAGCGGACCCGGCCGAACGGGCCGGAGCGGTGCGCCGCGCCCACGAGGCGTTCCTGGCCGGGGGAGCGGTCGGCGGGCCCGTGCGCGGCCTGATAGCCGACTCCTGGCGGCGCTCGGCCGGGGCGTCGGTCCCGGTGGACCGTGTGGCACCCGTGGACCTCGCCGGCGACGACCTCGCCACCCACCGCCGGGAGCACCCCCTGGGCCGGGTCATGCCGCTGTTCCGGGAACTGCTGGGCGGCATCGCCGAGGACGGCGCCCACCTGCTGTCGGTCTGCGACGAGCAGGGCCGGATGCTGTGGGTGGAGGGCCACGCGGACGTCAGACGGCGCGCGGAGCGGATGAACTTCGTCCCTGGCGCCCGCTGGTCCGAACCCCACGCCGGGACCAACGCGCCCGGCACCGCGCTCGCCCTCGGGCACCCGGTGCAGATCTTCGCCGCCGAGCACTACTGCCGCCCCGTCCAGCCCTGGACCTGCGCCGCGGCCCCCGTCCACGATCCGCGAACCCGCCGGGTGCTGGGCGCCGTGGACATCACCGGGGGCGACCACCTCGCCTCACCGCACACTCTCGCCCTCGTCCAGGCCACCGTCCGGGCGGCCGAGGCCCAGCTCGCCTCCCTCGTCACGGCCACCGCTCCGGCCCGGCTCCTGGAGGCCCTGGGCCGTGACGGCGCCCTGCTCCACACCGGGCGGTCCCGGGCGCCGGTACGCCTGGGGGCGCGGCACAGCGAGATCGTGCTGCTGCTCGCCTCCCACCCGGACGGGCTCTCCGGCGGCCGGCTCGCTCTGGAGCTGTACGGCGAACGCGACGTCAGCCCTGTCACCCTGCGCGCCGAACTGTCCCGGCTGCGCGGGGTGCTGGGCCCGCTGCTGGCCTCCCGCCCGTACCGTCTGACCGCCCCGGTGCGCACCGACTGCGACACCGTCACCGAGGCGCTGGACGCCGGCGACCTGCCCACCGCGCTGGCCGCCTACCGGGGCCCGCTGCTGCCGCTGTCCGAGGCGCCCGGGGTGGTCCGGAGGCGGCGGACGCTGGAGGACGGGCTGCGGCGGGCCCTGCTCACCCGCCGGGATCCGGAACTGCTGGACACCTGGGTGCGCACCTCCTGGGGGGAGGACGACCTCGAAGTGTGGGAGGCCCTGGCCGGAGCGCTGCCCCCGGACGCCGGGGCGGCGCCCGGCGCCCGGCTGCGAGCTCTGCGCGAGGCCTACGGGATCGGCCGTCCGGGAGGGCCGAGGGCGCCGCGCCGCCGGGGCGCAACGTTCCCGCAACCTCCCGTTGCCTAACGTGGCGCTGCGCCTTCGCCGTTCGGCCGCCCGCGGGCGGACCGGTGCGGCGGAGCCTCTCGTGTTCCGTTCCATGGGGACGCCTTCGGAAGGGCTCCCGGCCGCCCGGCGGCGCCCGGGCCCTGCCCGGGCCGATCGCCCCGTGGCCGCCGGCGCCGGGAGGGGCCGCCCATGCCCGGGCGGTGCGCACCCGGGAGCGGGACGTGGAGCGGCGTTCCACTCCCGGACGGCCAGGGGGGCACGGCGGGGCCGCACGGCCTGCTTGACGGCGAGCAGGGCGTGTCCGGTGGGGACCTCGCGTATGCGGGGCCTCGTTCCGCCCCGCCGTGCCGCCCGCGCCCGTCAGTCCAGGACTTCGAAGAGGTCGCCCGTACGCAGGGAGCCGGTGTTCTCGGGGACGAGGAGCTGCCCGAACAGCAGCCGGTCGCCGAAGCGGCGGTGCCTGGCCAGGGTGCGCAGCGGCTCCTTGCCCCGTTCGGCCGTGGCCTGGTCGGTGGTGGTCACCACGCAGCGGCCGCAGGGCTTGGCGACCCGGAAGGACACCCCGCCGATCCGGACGCGGCGCCAGCCGTCCTCGGACCAGGGCGCGGTGCCCTCGACCACCACGTTGGGCCGGAAGCGGTCCATCGGCAGCGGACCCTCGTCCGGGTGATCCCCCTGCTCTATCAACAGGTTGAGGGCGTCCAGCGACGACACCGTGGTGAGCAGCACCGGGAACGCGTCGGCGAGGCTCACCGTCTCGCCCGGGCGGCCGTGCGAGGAGGTGACGGGGCGTCGGCGCTCGGGCGCGTCCATGTGGACCAGCCGGGCCTGTGTCCCCAGATACGCCGTCAGCCAGCCGTGTGCCTCGTCGGACGCGGGCACCGCCTCGACCTTGGTGCGCCACACCTCGAACACGCCGGTGCCCGAGGCCGGGTCCGGCACCTCGACGGTCAGCGAGGGCATTTCGGGGGCGGACAGTCGCAGGCCGCCGCCGGGCAGCGGCTCGGCGGCGGCCAGCGCCAGGTGCGGGTGCCCGCGCTGGGTGAGCGGTGCGCCGTCGGGACCGACCGCCATCCAGAGCCGGTCCCCCGACAGCCCCCATGGCTCCACGACGGCACGGGCGGTGCCGACACCCGCGAACGATTTCACCGGGTAGAGGTTGAGCGCGGCCAGTGTGGGCGTGGTCATGAACCCATCCTGCCACCCGGGTCGGACAGTCGGCGGGTCAGTGACCACGCCCCTGGTACGAGTGGCTGTAGGGCTCCTCGTACGAGCCGGGGTACGGGTCCTGGACGGGCGCCGGACGGGCGGCGACCGGACGCATCTGCTGCGGCTGGGGCTGCGGCTGGTGCGGGTAGCCGTATCCGCCGCGCGGCGCGGGGGCCTGCTGCGGGATGTGGGGCGCGGGCGTCTGCTGCAGCGGCGCGGGCTGCTGGTAGGTCTGGGCCGGGTAGCCCCGCGGCGGCTGCGGCTGGTAGGAGGGCCCCGACGGCAGCGCGGGCAGCGCGGCCGGGAGGGCGGGCAGGTGGTCCGAGGTCTCGTACGGGGAGGCCGGAACACGTATGGGCGCGATCTGAGGGGTGCCCCGCTCGGCGACCAGGCTGTCGTAGATCGGGGTGTCAGCGAAGGACGGCGCGCTGTAGTAGCCACCGCCGTAGGTGCTGCGGGGGGACGTCATACTCATAAGTTAAGCCCACGATGTGCTGGTTGGGGAGAGAGAAAAGAAGGTCATTTGACGGGCTCTGCGCGGTCATCGGCCGCAACTGCCGGGAAAAATGGAGAAAGCGGTCATCTCGTTCGTTTGGGGGCGAGGATGCCCGTCAAGGCTCGGGGTGAGGCCGGAAGCGGGGCCCGGCGGAGCGCCGCGGACGCGGACGGTCCGGTCACGGAGAGGAAGACATGACCATGCTCAAAGGTGCCAACATCCCGGTTCCCGCCGACTCGGTCAGGGTCGAGGTGGGATGGCGCACCGGACCGGGGGTGCCGGACGTGGACGCCTCGGCGTTGCTGCTGGCCTCCTCGGGCAGGGTCCGCTCGGACGGCGACCTCGTCTTCTACAACCAGGCACGGCACTCCTCGGGCGCCGTGCGCCACGAGGGCAGGAGGCCCGAGGGCGACGCCGTGACCGACACCCTCGCCGTGGACCTCGACCGGGTCGAGCCCGCGATCGAGAAGGTCGTCGTCGCCGCCTCCGCGGACGGCGGGGACTTCGGCCGGGTGCCGGAGCTGCGCGTACGGGTGCTCGACGCCGGCAGCGGAGCCGAACTCGCCCGGTTCGACAGCCGGGACGCCACCGTGGAGACCGCCTTCGTGCTCGGCGAGCTCTACCGCAGGCAGGGCGTCTGGAAGTTCCGGGCGGTGGGGCAGGGGTACGACAGCGGACTGGCCGGCCTCGCCACCGACTTCGGGATCGCCGTCGACGAGCCACAGGCGCCGCCGTCTCCCCCGGTCGCCGCGCCGCCGGCCCCCGCCGCCGTGCCTTCACCGTCGCCGCAGCCACCCCGGCCCGCGCCGCGGCCGGTACGGCTGAGCAAGGTCACCCTGACCAAGGAGGCGCCCACCGTCTCGCTGGCCAAGCAGGGCGGCACCTCCGGCGCGATGCGCGTCAACCTCAACTGGCGGACCAGCGGGCGGTCCGGGGGCTGGGGGAGCAGGCTGAGCCGGGCCCTGGCGCCGCAGGCCGGCCCCGACCTGGACCTGTGCGCCCTGTACGAGCTCACCGACGGCAGCAAGGGAGTCGTCCAGGCCCTCGGCGACGCCTTCGGCGCGCTGCACCGGCCGCCGTACCTCCACCTCGACGGCGACGACCGCACCGGTGCGGTGGAGACTGGCGAGAACCTCACGATCAACCTCGACCACAGGGAGAGCTTCCGGCGGATCCTGATCTTCGTCACGATCTACGAGGGCGCCCGCAGCTTCGCCGGTCTCCACGCCACGGTGACGCTCACACCGCGGCACGGCGCGCCCGTCGACTTCTCCCTCGACGAGTGCGACCTCCCCTCCACCGTCTGTGCCCTGGCGCTGATCACCAACGACGGAGGCGACCTGCTGGTCCGGCGCGAGTCGCGCTTCCTGGTGCCGGAGCGAGGAGTGAGCCCGCAGCGGACGGTGGACCAGGCCTACGGATGGGGCATGCGGTGGACTCCCGGCCGCAAGTGACCTCCCCCGGGCGGCCTCCCGCGCACGACGCCGGCCGGGCCGTCCGGTGGGTGCCGCGCCCGCCCGTGCCCGTACGCTGTGATCCGTGAGAATCGCGCTTCTGGACTCCGGGATCGGGTTGCTGGCCGCCGCGGCGGCGGTACGGCGTGCGAGACCCGACGCCGACCTCGTCCTGTCCTCCGACCCCGACGGCATGCCCTGGGGACCGCGGACCGCCGACGACATCACCGCCCGCGCCCTGGACTGCGCGCGGGCGGCCGCCGCGTACGGGCCCGACGCGCTGATCGTCGCCTGCAACACCGCCTCCGTGCACGCCCTGGAAGTGCTGCGCGCCGAGCTGGAGCCGGCGGTGCCGGTCGTCGGCACGGTGCCCGCCGTCAAACCGGCCGCCGCCGCGGGCGGGCCCCTGGCCGTCTGGGCCACCCCCGCCACCACCGGCAGCCCCTACCAGCGCCGCCTCATCGCCCGGTTCGGCAACGGGGCCGAGATCGCCGAGGTGCCCTGTCACGGGCTGGCCGACGCCGTGGAGAGGGGGGACGGGACCGCCGTCGACGCCGCCGTCGCCGCGGCCGCGGCCCTCACCCCGCGCACGGTGCGGTCAGTGGTGCTGGGCTGCACCCACTACGAACTGGTCGCCGAGCGGATCCGCGCCGCCGTCCACTTCCCGCCGACCCCCGAACCGGTGCTGTACGGCTCGGCCGCCGCGGTCGCGGTCCAGGCGCTGCGGCGCATCGACGCGGAACCGGCGCCGGAGGTGCCCCCCACCGGCACCCTGACCGTCCTCCACGGCGGCAGGCCCACCGAACTGCCCGGTCCCGTGCGCGGCTACGCCGAGGGACGCCTGCTGGTGGCGGACCGCGCCGTACGGACCGGCTGAACAGGCGGCTGAGCGGGGACGCGCCGCGGGAGCGCGGCGCATCCCCTACGGGACGTCCCCCCACCTCTCCGGCGGTCGCCAGCCCCACCAGCACCCCGCCCAGCCGGCGCGGCAGCCCGCCGAAGCCGCGGTGCGCGAGGTGTACGAGGAGACCGCGGTGCGGGCCGTGCCCGAACGGCTGGTACTGGTGCGGACGCCGGCCCCGGTCCGCTGTCCCAACGGGGACGTCTGCCAGTTCGTGGACACGTCCTTCCGCTGCCGCGCGGTGGCGGCCGGGCACGGGTCAACGACGAGGAGTCCTTGGAGGTGGAGTGGTCCGGCCCGGACGAGCTGTCCCCGCCGGAGGAGTTCGCGCTGACGCGCATCGACCGGGCGAGGAGCGACGGACCCACGTGGTTCCAGACCACCGCGGGGCGGTGAAGTATGGGTGCGGAACACATCGGTGGGGGAGTGGCCGCTGCCTAGGGTGCTGGCCATGACCGCGCCGCGAACCCCGCGTACCGTCCCCCCGCCCTCCGTTCCCGACCCGGCCCCGGGTCCCCCCGCCGCGCCGCTCGACCTCGCCGGGCGCACCGCCCTGGTCACCGGCGCGGCCGGAGGCATCGGCAGGGCCTGCGCCCTGCGGCTGGCCGCCGCGGGTGCCGAGGTCCGCGCGGTGGACCGGGACGCCGAAGGACTGCGAAGGCTGGCCGAGCTGGCGGAGGGCCTGCCCGGAGCCCTGAAGCAGGTCCACCTCGACCTCACCGACCTCGACGCCGCCGAGCGGACCGCCGCCGGCACCGACGTGCTGGTCAACAACGCCGGACTCCAACTGGTGCGCCCTCTCCAGGAGTTCCCGCCGGACGTCTTCCGCACCGTGCTGACGGTGATGCTGGAGGCCCCCTTCCGGCTGGTGCGCGGCGCCCTGCCGCACATGTACGACCGGGGCTGGGGCCGGATCGTCAACATCTCCTCGGTCCACGGGCTGCGCGCCTCCGCCTACAAGTCCGCCTACGTCAGCGCCAAGCACGGGCTGGAGGGCCTGTCCAAGGTCGTCGCCCTGGAAGGTGCCGCACACGGCGTCACCTCCAACTGCGTCAGCCCGGCCTATGTGCGCACCCCACTGGTGGAGCGGCAGATCGCCGACCAGTCCGAGGCGCACGGCATCCCCGCCGACCGCGTGGTCTCCGAGATCATGCTCGCCGACGCGGCCGTCAAGCGGCTGATCGAGCCGGAGGAGGTCGCCGAGGCCGTCGCCTATCTGTGCGGCCCGCAGGCATCCTTCGTCACCGGCGCGTCCCTGGCGATGGACGGCGGCTGGACGGCGCACTGACCCGCGCCCCGGCGTTGACCGGCCCGCACCCCGGCGCGCCGGGCGCACACGCCCGCGTACGCCCCCTGGCGCACCCGTACCATCGGCAGGTATTCCTGTGCCCATGCCCGAGCACCACGCCGCCGAGCCCGCCACCGGGCCCGCCGAACCGGCGACCGGACCCGACACCGGGCCCGACGCCGGATCCGCACCCCTGACGTTCCTGGAACTCCTCGCCCGCGGCGCCCCCGCCGAGGAGTACGAGAGGCCCGGCCGGCCGAACGGTTCCCCCGCGGCGGACCGCGCCCGCATGCTCGCCCTGCGGGTACGGTCCGAACTGGAGGGACGCCGCAGACGTGAGGCGGAACTGACGGCGCTGTTCGCCACGGCGCACGACCTGGCGGGAGTGCGGGAGCTGGACGACGTGCTGCGCGCCATCGTCCAGCGCGCCCGCTCCCTGCTGGGCACCGAGGCCGCCTACATGACCATCAACGACCCCGAGGCCGGCGACACCTACATGCGCGTCACCGAGGGGTCGGTCTCCGCACGCTTCCAGCAGCTCCGCCTGGGCATGGGGGAGGGGCTGGGCGGGCTGGTCGCCCAGACCGCGCGTCCCTACGTCACCGACGACTACATGCGCGACGAGCGCTTCCTGCACACTCGCAACATCGACTCCGGGGTTGGCGACGAGGGCCTGGTGGCGATCCTGGGGGTGCCGCTGATGCTCGGCCGGGAGGTGATCGGCGTGCTCTTCGCGGCCGACCGCCGCCCACGTGTCTTCGACCGCGAGCAGGTCGCTCTGCTGGCCTCCTTCGCCGCCCACGCGGCCGTCGCCATCGACACCGCCCGCCTGCTGGCCGAGACCCGCGAGGCGATGGCCGAGCTGGAGGCCGCCAACGCCATCATCCGCGACCGCAGCGCCGCCATCGAACGCTCCTCGGAGGTCCACGACCGGCTCGCCGAGCTGGTCCTGCGCGGCAAAGACGTGGACGACGTGGCCGCCGCCGTCTCCGAAGTCCTGGACGGAGAAGTGGAGTTCGCGGAGATAACCGATGGAGGCGCGAGCGCGCCGGTCCGGGCCGTCGAGCGCTCCCGCCGCGACGGCCACGCGGTGCGCGACGGCGACTCCTGGGTGGCGGCCGTCTCCGCGGGCGGCGAACTGCTGGGCGCGCTGGTGCTGCGCGGCCACCGCGGGCTCGACCCCATGGACCAGCGCACCCTCGAACGCGCGGCCATGGTCACCTCGCTGCTGCTGCTGGCCCGCCGCTCGGCGAGCGAGGCCGAGCAGCGGGTGCGCGGCGAGATCCTGGACGACCTGCTGGACGCCGCCGACCGTGACCCCCGGCTGCTGCGTGAACGCGCCGCCCGGCTCGGGGCCGACCTCGACGTCCCGCATGTCGTCCTCGCCGCCAGGCTGGACACCGAAGGCGGCGCGGGGCGGCAGGAGGCCACCGACCGGCAGCGGCTGTGGTCGGCCGCCTCCCATCTGGCCGCCACCCGGCACGGACTGGCCGCCGCCCGGGCAGGCGGCACCGTGCTGCTGCTGCCGCTGGCCGGCGAGGAGGGCTCCGCGGAACACGAGCCCTCCGAAGGCCCCGGCGGCACGGCCCGGCAGGTAGCCGCCCAGCTCGGTGCGGCCGTCCACGCTCCCGTCACCGTCGGGGCCTCCCCGCCGGTACCCACGCCGGCCGCCGACCCGGCGGCGGTGGCCGCCGCCTGCGACGAGGCCCGCCGCTGTCTGGACACTCTGCGGCTGCTGGGCCGCTTCGGCGAGGGCGCGGCCTCCGGGGAACTGGGCTTCCTCGGGCTGCTGCTGGCCGACGGCCGGGATGTCGAGGGCTTCGTCCACCGCACTCTCGGCCCGCTCCTGGAGTACGACGGGCGCCGCGGCACGGACCTGGTGGGCACTCTGGAGGCGTACTTCGCCTCCGGCTCCAGCCCGGCCCGGACCAAGGACGTACTCCACGTCCACGTCAACACCGTCGCCCAGCGGCTGGAACGCGTCGGGCGACTGCTGGGAAGCGACTGGCAGTGCCCGGACAGAGCCCTGGAGGTGCAGCTCGCGCTGCGGCTGCACCGGATGTCCGTCGCCGTCACCCGCTGAACGCCGGCCGGTCTCGCCCGGCGTTCGGCGGGCGGCGGTGCCCGTCCGGAGGTCAGGGTCCGTCCACGGGGACGGAACGGCCGCGTGGCGCAGGCGCCGCCTCCTCCGGCTCGCCGATCCGCTCCAGATCCCGCATCCGGGTCTCCTTGGCCACCCCGACCGCGAGCAGCGTGAGCAGCGCGGCGGCGATCACGTACAGAGCCACCGGCGTCGAACCCCCGAAGTCCGCCAGCAGGGCGGTGGCGATCAGCGGGGCCGGGGCACCGGCGGCGACCGACGAGAACTGCGCGCCGATCGAGGCCCCGGAGTAGCGCACCCTGGTCGCGAACAGCTCGGAGAAGAAAGCCGCCTGCGGAGCGTACATCGCGCCGTGGAGGACCAGCCCGACCGTCACCGCCAGCAGCACCGCGCCGAAGGACTCGGTGTCGACCAGCCAGAAGAACGGGAACGCCCACAGACCGATCCCGGCCGCGCCCAGCAGATAGACCGGCTTGCGCCCCCACCGGTCCGACAGCGCGCCCCACACCGGGATCGCCGCGAAGTGGACGGCGGAGGCGATCAGCACCGCGTTGAGCACCGTCTGCTTCTCCAAGTCCAGGTGCTTGGTGCCGTAGACCAGGACGAAGGCGGTGATGACGTAGTAGCTGATGTTCTCCGCCATCCGCGCGCCCATCGCGATCAGCACGTCGCGCCAGTGGTGGCGCAGCACGGCCAGCAGCGGCATGGCCTCCGCCGTCGTGTCCCCGGCCTTCTCGGCGGCCCTGCGTGCCTCGGCCTTCGCCAGAGCGGCCCTGAAGACCGGCGACTCGTCGACCGACAGCCGGATCCACAGGCCGACCAGTACCAGCACACCGGACAGCAGGAACGGCACGCGCCAGCCCCAGGAGACGAACGCGTCCTCCGACAGCACCGCCGTCAGCACCGCCAGCACGGCGGTGGCCAGCAACTGGCCCGCCGGCGCGCCGGTCTGGGGCCAGGACGCCCAGAAACCGCGCCGGCGCGCGTCGCCGTGCTCCGACACCAGCAGCACCGCGCCGCCCCACTCGCCGCCGAGCGCGAAACCCTGCACCAGCCGCAGCACGGTCAGCAGGACGGCGGCCGTGGAGCCGAGCTGGGCGTGGGTGGGCAGCAGCCCGATCGCGAAGGTCGCGCCGCCCATCAGCAGCAGGCTGATCACCAGCAGCTTCTTGCGGCCGAGCCGGTCGCCGTAGTGGCCGAAGACCAGCGCGCCGACAGGGCGGGCGACGAAGCCGACCGCGTACGTCAGGAAGGCCAGCAGCGTACCGACCAGCGGATCGGACTCTGGGAAGAACAGCTTGTCGAAGACGAGCGCGGCGGCGGAGCCGTAGAGGAAGAAGTCGTACCACTCGATGGTGGTGCCGATCAGGGACGCGGTGACCACGCGCCTGAGGTTGGAAGGAGCGGGCGGGGCGCTTGCGGGTGACGGCATCGGCACCACTTCCTGAGGCTCGACGGGGACGTTCGTGTGCCGCCACACCGTAGGAAAGCCCAGGTCGCGGGCGTATGTGGTGGGGCACCACAGTTCCGCGCGCCGCGGTGCGCGCGCCCGCCATGCCGCGGGGCGTGGAACTGTGGTGCCCCGCGGCATGGCGGCCCCGCGAGGGGGCTGGCGAGGTCGGACGGGGCGATGTCAGAACTGCCCCGCTCGGGTGTGGTTCGCGAGTGCGGCGCCGACCCCCGCGCTGACTCGGTGCTGACTGAAAGCCCATGTCACCGCCACCCCTCCGCACCCCGGTGACCCGCGAACCACGGCCGACGGGCGGCATCTGCGCCCGGTACGCGAACCGGCTGCCCCGGCGGTCGTCCGCCACTGACCCCGGCACGGCTTCTTCGGCCCGAGCGCCCAAGGGTGTGTGGTGGGAGGCCCGTTCGTGTTCATGCGGCTGTACTGCTCCCGTCGACTGCGGGCCCGCCAGGGAAGGCCACTGCCTTTGGGAGGGTGTCAGCTCATAGGATGCTGCCCGGAGCGAGAACAAGGTGGCGAGTCGTGGGTGATGTGCGCTATATGGTAACTATGTCGAACTCTCTGAAACTGCTCAGAAATCGCGGTTCCGGCGAGTAAAACTGCAGGTCACTCAGTGTGCTCCCCGCACCCGCGGGGATGGTCCCAGCGGGCGCTGCGGTTGGAGGTCGCCACCGCCGTGCTCCCCGCACCCGCGGGGATGGTCCCCCGAACCCCCCGCCCGCGACGGGCGAGGAGAAGTGCTCCCCGCACCCGCGGGGATGGTCCCTCGAACGGCTCCTCGGAAAGCTGCTCAACCGCGTGCTCCCCGCACCCGCGGGGATGGTCCCTACATGGCGGACCGATGGACGGTGAGCGCCTGGTGCTCCCCGCACCCGCGGGGATGGTCCCCAGTCGCACGGCCCTCTCCCCTCTCGCTGTAAGTGCTCCCCGCACCCGCGGGGATGGTCCCTAGGACACGGGGCGGGGGACGGGGAGGGGTTGGTGCTCCCCGCACCCGCGGGGATGGTCCCCTCATGCACCGGAACCCCATCACCTTCGATCCGTGCTCCCCGCACCCGCGGGGATGGTCCCGCCAGCCGGGCGCCTCGGAGCCTCATCTTGAAGTGCTCCCCGCACCCGCGGGGATGGTCCCGCCAAGACCCGCGACGCGGTCCGCGCCTACCAGTGCTCCCCGCACCCGCGGGGATGGTCCCGTGATCACCCTGGGGCCCCGGGACGCATCCCCGGTGCTCCCCGCATCCGTAGGGGTAGTTCTTCGGGGGAGCGACAGAGCCGGTCTTCTTCGCTCCAGGGACAGGCATGTCAGTCGCTGCTCTGGAACGTGGGAACTAGCTATATAAAGACAGCTCTTTTCTTTTGCGTTCAATTTCTGTCATTCGGGTGTTTGGTGGACGGAGTATGTGTTCACTGAGGCCGTGATCAGCATGGGGGCCGAGAGAGCTGGCCTGGGGGAGCGCCTGGCCGGTGCGGTGCGGACCTTGTGGGCCAAGCACGACCGGGCGACGGATGGATGGTTGCCGCTGTGGCGGCACATGGCCGACAGCGCTGCCGTGGCGGGCTTGCTGTGGGATCACTGGCTCCCGTCGAACGTCAGGACGTTGGTGGCAGAGCCGTTGCCGCAGGGGTTGGAGGATGCACGTCGGCTTGCGGTGTGGTGTGCGGCCACGCACGACATCGGCAAGGCGACTCCGGCTTTCGCCTGCCAGGTGGATTCCCTCGCGGATGCGATGCGTGCGGCGGGCCTCGACATGCCGAGCCGTAAGCAGTTCGGTGACGACCGGCGAATGGCCCCGCACGGCCTGGCAGGGCAGCTGCTGATCCAGGAGTGGCTCACCGAGCGCTTCGGCTGGACGAAGCGTGCCACGATGCAGTTCGGCGTCATAGCCGGCGGGCACCATGGGGTACCGCCGGGGCACAGCCAGATACTCGACCTCGAAATCCATCCTGAGCTGCTGCGCACCCCCGGTCCGGCCGAGGCCGTCTGGCGATGTGTGCAGACGGAGCTGCTGGACGCGTGCGCGGACGTATACGGGGTACGGGAGCGGCTGGCGGGCTGGCAGTCGGTGAATCTGCCCCAGCCGGTGCAGGTGGCGCTGACCGCGTTGGTCATCGTCGCCGACTGGGTCGCCAGTAATCCCGATCTCTTCCCGTACTTCCCCGAGGAGTGTCCGCGCGGTGACGCGGAGCGGGTGACGGCTGCCTGGCGTGGGCTGAGGCTGCCTCCGCCGTGGCGGCCTGCCGAACCACAGGTGAGTGCCGGGGAGTTGTTCGCCGCACGCTTCGACTTGCCGCCCGGGGCGCGGGTCCGTCCGGTCCAGGAGAAGACTGTGCGACTGGCGAGGTCGATGCCGTCGCCTGGTCTGATGGTGATCGAGGCGCCGATGGGGGAGGGGAAGACAGAGGCGGCGCTGGCGGCCGCAGAGGTCTTCGCCGCGCGGTCCGGCGCGGGCGGGGTGTTCGTGGCCCTGCCGACGATGGCCACCAGCAACGCGATGTTCCCCCGCATGCTGGACTGGCTCGACCGCCTGCCTCCCGACGGTCTGAGTGACATCGGTCCGGAGTGGGGTGAACGGACGGTTCTGCTGGCTCACTCCAAGGCCGCCCTCAACGAGCACTACGCGGATCTGATGCGTGCGAGCAGGAGTCGCATCGCGGCGGTCGACCAGTTCGGCGACGAGGGAGAGGTGCGTCCGTCCGCCGACGTCCGCTCCGCCGCGGCCGAGCTGGTCGCTCATCAGTGGCTGCGGGGCCGGAAGAAGGGGCTGCTGGCTTCGTTCGCGGTGGGCACGATCGACCAGTTGTTGATGGCCGGCCTCAAGAGCCGGCATCTGGCGCTGCGCCACCTGGCGTTCGCCGGGAAGATCGTCGTGATCGACGAGGCCCACGCCTATGACACCTGGATGAACACCTACCTCGACCGTGTCCTGTCCTGGCTTGGCTCCTATCGGGTACCCGTGGTGGTGCTCTCGGCCACGTTGCCGGCGGGGCGGCGCCGGGAGCTGGCCGAGGCGTATGCCGGCACCGCCGAGGGTGGCCGGGAGGTGTATGCCGCGCTTGCCGCGGCCGACGGGTACCCCCTGCTCACGGCGGTGTCTCCGGGGACCGCCCCGGCGGTGGAGACGCCTGCCGCCTCGGGACGTCGCACGGATGTGCGGCTGGAGCGGCTGAACGACGATCTGGACGCACTTGCCGACCGCTTGGCGGAGGAGCTTGCCGACGGTGGCTGCGCGCTGGTGGTGCGCAACACAGTGGACCGGGTCCTGGAAGCAGCCGGCGTCCTGCGGGAGAGGTTCGGGGACAAGGCGGTGACGGTGGCGCATGCCCGGTTCCTCGACCTCGACCGGGCCGACAAGGACGCCGGGTTGCTGAAACTCTTCGGCCCGCCGGGTGAGGACGGGACGTCACCGCACCGCCCCCGTGAAGCCCGCATCGTGGTCGCCAGCCAGGTCGCCGAGCAGTCACTGGACGTGGACTTCGACCTGCTCGTGACGGACCTGTGCCCGGTCGACCTGCTGCTGCAGCGGATGGGGCGGCTGCACCGCCACCGGCGCGGCGACCGCCCGGCCGGTCTGCGGCAGGCGCGCTGCCTGGTCACCGGTGTCGACTGGGCTGCTGCGTCCGTGCCGTTGCCGGTGAAGGGATCCTGCCGTGTCTACGGTGATTACCCGCTGTTGCGTTCCCTGGCCGTGCTGGAACCGTACGTCCTGGATGCGTGCGGTGGTGGCGACACTGTCGTGCGGCTTCCGGAGGACATCAGCCCGCTGGTGCAGCGTGCCTACGGCGACGAGCCCCTGGGGCCGGAACAGTGGGCGGAGAGATTCGAGCAGGCCCGACGCGACCACGAGGCACACTGCGCCCGGCAACAGCGGGGAGCGGAGGCCTTCCGGCTGGACAAGGTACGCCGAGCCGGGCGCTCGCTGACCGGCTGGATCGACGCCGGAGCCGGTGACGCCGACGACACCCGGGCCGGCCGGGCCCAGGTCCGCGACGGTGAGGAGAGCCTGGAGGTCCTGGTGGTACGCCGCCGGGCCGATGGCACCTTGACCACTGTGCCCTGGCTCGGCCGAGGACTTGGCGACCTGGAGTTGCCGACCGATGCCGTTCCCGCCTACAAGGCGGCACGCGCCGTCGCAGCGAGCGGGCTGCGACTTCCGTACCACTTCTCCTATCCGCGCGTGCTGGACCGGGCGATCGAGGAGTTGGAGGAACTGTGCGTTCCGGCCTGGCAGGCCAAGGAATGCCATTGGCTGGCAGGGGAGTTGATCCTGATCCTCGATGACGGCGTCGACGGCGAATGTCAGGCCCGGCTGGCAGGCTACGAACTCCGTTACAGCCAGACCGATGGGCTGCGGGTGGTCCGCGAGGGAGCGGACAGGCAGGGGAATGTGTAGATGAACGACGCTGTGCCTGATGGGGACGTGTCCTTGGGAGGACCTCTCCCCGACGCTGGCTCCTTCGACCTGACGGTCCGGCCATGGCTGCCGGTGCAGTTCGAGAACGGCGCCAAGGCCGAGCTGTCCCTGATGGAGGTCTTCGAGCAGGCCGGGGAGATCCGGCGATTGGTGGGTGACCTGCCGACGCAGGACTTCACCCTGCTCCGACTGCTGCTGGCGATCCTGCACGATGCTCTGGAAGGCCCCGAGGACATCGACGCATGGGAGGAACTATGGGCAGGTGATGCCCCGTTCGCGCCGGTCGTGGGGTACCTCGAGCGGCACCGGGAGCGGTTCGACCTGACCCACCCACGCGCTCCCTTCTTCCAGATCGCAGGTCTTGAGGCGGCCAACGGCGAGGTGGCCTCCCTCAACCGAATCGTCGCCGACGTCCCCAACGGGGAGCCGTTCTTCACCATGCGGTCACCGGGAGCGGAACGCCTGGGATTCGCCGAGGCCGCACGCTGGCTGGTGCACGCCCATGCCTACGACACCTCCGGTATCAAGTCCGCCGCCGTGGGGGACCCGCGCGCGAGAAGCGGCAAGGTGTACCCCCTGGGGGTCGGCTGGGCGGGGAACCTCGGGGGCGTCTACGCGGAGGGCAGCTCCCTGCGGGAGACACTGCTGCTCAACCTGATCGCCGCCGACACCGGCACCGTCCGCACCAGCGAGGACGACCGGCCGGCCTGGCGCCGTGAGCCGTGCGGGCCCGCCGCGGCGGAAGATCTCGCCGGGCGTCCCTTTGGCCCGCGTGACCTGTACACCTGGCAGTCACGCCGTATGCGGCTGCACTACGACGACCAAGGTGTCCACGGCGTCGTCCTCGGCTACGGGGACCCGCTGCAGCCGCACAACATGCACCGGAACGAGCCGATGACCGGATGGCGGCGCAGCCAGGCGCAGGAGAAGAAGCGCGGCGAGTCGCTGGTCTACATGCCGCGCGAGCACGACCCTGCCCGTGCCGCCTGGCGCGGCCTGGCGGGCCTGCTCGCTCCACGCGAGCAGAGGAACGCGGGTTCCCGGGAACCCGCCTCCTCCGTGCCGCCCCGGGTTCTGGACTGGGTGGCCCGGCTGGTGACCGAAGATGTACTGCCTCGCGAGTACGCTTTGCGGGCGCGGACCGTCAGCGCGGTCTACGGCACCCAGCAGTCCGTGATCGACGAGATCGTGGACGACGGCGTCATGATGGCCGTCGTCCTGCTGCACCGGGAGAACCAGCGCTTCGGGCAGGCGGCGATCGATGCGGTCGGCGACGCCGACAAGGCGGTGCGAGCACTCGGAGATCTGGCAGGCCGCCTTGCCCAGGCGGCCGGAGCCGACCAGGAACCACGCCGCTCCACCACCCACGACCTCGGGTACAGCACTCTGGACGCCCCGTTCCGCCACTGGCTGCGAACCGTCGGTCCCGACGACGATCCCCAGGCCAAGCGCGGGCAGTGGCAGCAGCGAGTGCGCACACTCATCGGCAGGCTCGGCGACGGGCTACTGGACGAAGCGGGAAGCGCCGCATGGGAGGGACGCATCACCGACCGCGGTGAATGGCTCAACGACACCTCGGCCGACCTGCGGTTCCGCACCGACCTCAACAAAGCGCTTCACCTCGCCTCCATCGCGGACGAGGCACCGATGCCCGACGAGAACAACACCCCGAAGGTGCACACATGACGACCGCCTCCGCCACGATTCCGGCTCCCTCGCCCTCGGCTCGCCGGCGCGCAGCGCTGGGTCTGACCGGCAAAGCGGTGGATCAGCGCATCACTGAGCTCCAGAGGGGCTACCTCGCCGACCGTCCCGACGCAGTGGCCACACTCGCCCGGCTGCGCCGCGGCGTCGGCCGGCCCGCGGCCGCCGTACCGGAGCTGTGGGGCATGACCGCCGCCGAATCGGTCCACCAGGCGCACGCCAACGGCGAGTTGTCCGGCGAACAGGCCGAGCGGGCGGAGGAAGCCGCCCACATCGCGCTGTCCCTCTGGTCGCTGCACCAGCAGTCCCACCACAACCAGCGCATGCATGTGCGCTACGGACCAGAGCTCGGTGCGGCCGTCCGCCGCCTGATGCCCCCGGGCGAGCTGGACGAGCCGATCCGCAAGCGCTTCGTACGCGCCGCCACGGCAACCACGCCGACCATGCTGGCCCAGCGGCTGCGGGAGATCGTGGTACTGCTGCGGCGAGAGGCGATCCCGCTGGACTACGGCCTGCTCGCCGACCAGCTCTACCAGTGGCAGCAGCGGCCCGGCGGCCCGGAACAGGTACGCCGCTCCTGGGGCCGCTCCTTCCACATCCGCCCGAAGCCCGCGAACACCCGGAGCGGCCCTGGGCCCTCCGGCGACACCAACCCAGACGATCTCGCCTCCGGCGCCGACACCACCGGCGCGGACGGAACAGACGGCCTGGACACTACGACCTCGAAGGACGACACCCTGTGAGCCGGACCATCATCGACGTGCACGTACTGCAGACCGTCCCGCCCAGCAATCTCAACCGGGACGACACCGGCTCCCCCAAGACCGCCTTCTACGGCGGAGTGCGCCGGGCACGGGTGTCCAGCCAGGCGTGGAAGCGGGCCACCCGGCGTTCCTTCGACGGCCTTCTCGACCCGGCCGAGCTGGGCGTGCGCACCAAGAGGGTCGCCGAACTCCTCGCCGACCGGATCAAGCCCGCCCTGCCCGACCTGAGCGACGCCGAGCGGCTCGCGCTGGCCGCCGAGACGGTCCAGGTCGCCACCGGCTCCAAGATCGAGGTTCCCAAGCGCAAGGCGGAATCGGCGAAGAAGAAGGGCGAGGAGGAGCCGGCCCCGGAGTCCTCCTACCTGATGTTCCTCAGCTCCCGGCAGCTCGACGGTCTCGCCGCCCTCGCCGCCGAGGGCGCGGACGACATCAAGAAGTTCCTCAAGGACAAGGGGAACAAGGCCCGCGCCAAGCAGATCGCCGACACCCGCCACTCGGTCGACATCGCCCTGTTCGGCCGGATGGTCGCCGACTCCACCGACATCAACGTCGATGCCGCCACCCAGGTCGCCCACGCCATCAGCGTGCATGCGGTGGAGAACGAATCCGACTACTACACGGCCGTCGACGACCGCAACACCGGCGCCGAGCCGGGCGCGGGCATGATCGGCACCGTCGACTTCAACTCCGCCACCCTGTACCGCTACGCCGCCGTCGATGTCGACCTGTTGCGCCGGAACCTCGGCAAGGGCCTGCGCGAGGACGAGTCCGCCGCCGAGCCGGTGCGCCGGGCCGTCCAGGCATTCCTGCACGGTTTCGTCGCCTCGCTGCCCACCGGGAAGATCAACACCTTCGGCAACCACACCCTTCCGGACGCGGTGATCGTCAAACTCCGCAGCACCCGTCCGGTCAGCTTCGTCGCCGCGTTCGAGGAACCCGTCACCGCCGACCTCACCGGCGGTCATCTGAAGGCCGCCTGCGAGAAGCTCGCCGAGTACGTCCCGGACCTGGAGCGCGCCTACGGAAGTGACGGCGACCCCGCCTGGGTGCTGCGTATCGGCCCGGCCACCGCCAAACTCGCCGGACTGGGCACCGAGACCGCCCTCACCGAGCTGGTCGACGCCGTCGGTGCGGCCGTCGCCGAACGACTGGGCCCGGACGCATGAGCGTTCTGGTCCTCCTGCTGGCGGCCCCCCTGCAGTCCTGGGGGGCCTCCGCCCGTTTCGCCCGGCGCACCACCGGGCCCGTCCCCACCAAGAGCGGCGTGATCGGCCTGCTGGCTGCCGCCCAGGGGCGCGAGAGGAGCGCCGACCTGTCCGAACTGGCCTCCTTGCGCTTCGGCGTGCGCGTCGACCAGACCGGCACCCGCGTTCGCGACTACCAGACCGCGACCCACGCCGACTCGGGCAAGTCCATGCCGGTCTCGGAGCGCTTCTACCTGGCCGACTCCGTGTTCGTCGCCGCCGTAGAGGGCGATGACACCCTGATCGGCGACCTGCACGCAGCCGTGCGGTCGCCGGTCTTTCTGCCCTACCTCGGTCGCCGCTCCTGCCCGCCGGCCCGTCCTCTCGACCTCGGTATCCGGTCGGGGACGGACCTGCGCCAGGCGCTGCGTACCGAACCCTGGCATGCCGCCGAGTGGTACCAGCGCCGACACCGCGGCCAGCAGCGCATCGACCTCCAGCTGTTCCTCGACACCGAAGCGGGCAGCACCACGGCCGAAGACAGCCCGCGAGACCAGCCGCTCAGTTTCGACCCCCGGCACCGTCGGTACGGGCTGCGCGCCGTCCGCTCCGAAACCGTCTCCGTGGCCAATCCCCGGGCACGCAAGCCCCGCCGGGCCGCGGTCTTGCACCACGACCCGATGCCACTGCTCGAAGGTGACTGATGTACCTGACCCGCTTCCGTATCAACACCGCGCGGATGGGCGCCAGGCGCCTGCTGTCCTCGCCCCAGGTGGTGCACGCGGCCGTGATGTCCTCCTTCCCCGCAGCTCCGCCCGCCGCCGGCGAGGGACCGCGGGTGCTGTGGCGCGTCGACCACAACGGCGCCTCCCAGGTGCTGCTCTACATCGTCGGCCCCGACCGGCCCGACCTCACCCACCTCGTGGAGCAGGCCGGGTGGCCCACCGCTGAAGAGGGATGGCAGACCCGCCCCTACACACCCTTCCTCTCCCGCCTGGAGAACGACAGTGTCTGGGCCTTCCGGCTCACGGCCAACCCGGTCCACAGCATCCGCCGCACGGACGGCGAACCGACCAAGCGCACCGCGCACCTCACCCCCCGGCACCAGACGCAGTGGCTGCTCAAACGGCAGAAAGACGCAGGCTTCCGCATCCTGGAAAAACCCGAGGAACAACGCCGCCTGCCCGAAGGCGACGCGCACGAACTGATCGTGCACGGCCGCCGCGACCTGGCCTTCGGCAAGACCGAGCGGACAAGCGGACGCAAGAACCGCGTCACCCTGACCGCCGTCACCTTCGACGGACGGCTCCGGGTCACCGACCCCGACGCCCTGCGCCACACCCTCGTGGCGGGACTGGGGAAGGCGAAGGCGTACGGCTGCGGGCTGATGACCCTCGCCCCCGTGGGGTGAGGCGGTGTCCACGGTCAGCAAGCGGAACCTGTCCACCCCGCGGGAACTCACCCGCGTGGGAGACCGCCTCTCCTTCGTCTACCTGGAGCGGTGCACCGTCCACCGCGACGCCAACGCCATCACCGCCGAGGACGCCGAAGGCACCGTCCACATCCCCTCCGCCACCATCGGCACCCTCCTGCTCGGCCCCGGCACCCGCATCACCCACCAGGCGATGAGCGTCCTCGGTGAGAGCGGAGCGGGCGTGGTGTGGGTCGGCGAGCACGGCGTGCGCTTCTACGCCGGCGGCCGGGCCCTGACCCGCTCCTCCGCCCTCATCGAGGCCCAGGCCACCTTGTGGGCCAACCGGCGCAGCCGCCTGGACGTAGCCCGCGCCATGTACCGCAAACGCTTCCCCGACGAGGACCCCTCCGGCTGCACCCGCCACGAACTCCTCGGCCGCGAGGGCCGGCGTGTCAAGGACTGCTACCGCAAGGAAGCGGCCCGCACCGGCATCACCTGGCGGGGCCGCCGCTTCACACCCCGCGACTTCTCCTCCGGCGACCCGCCCAACCAGGCCGTCACCGCCGCCGCCCAGTGCATGTACGGCATCGCCCAGGCCGTCGTCGCAGCCCTGGGCTGCAGCCCAGGGCTCGGCTTCGTCCACTCCGGGCACGAACTGTCCTTCGTGCTGGACATCGCCGACCTCTACAAAACCGAGATCGGAATCCCCGTCGCATTCGAAGTGGCAGCGGAGAGCCCCGAGGACATCGGTCCACGCACCCGCCGGGCCATCCGCGACAAGGTCAACGAAACCAGCCTGCTGGACCGCTGCGTCGACGACATCAAGCAACTCCTCCTGCCCGCAGCAGCCGGCAGCGAAGCAGCCGACAGTGACCTGGAGGACCGGGTGACCCTGCAGTCCGACCACGGGCAGGACGTGGCCGCCGGCCGCAACTACGCGGACGAGGTCATCTGGTGACCGTCATCGTCCTCACTCACTGCCCGGTCGGACTGCGTGGCTTCCTCACCCGTTGGCTGCTGGAGATCTCCCCGGGAGTCTTCATCGGCGGCCCCTCCGCACGGGTCCGCCAGGCGCTGTGGGAAGAGGTGAGGCAGTACGCGGGCGGCAACGGCCGCGCGCTACTGGCCTACAGCACCAACAACGAGCAGGGCTTCGCCTTCGAGACCCACGACCACAAGTGGCACCCCGTGGACCACGAGGGCCTCACCCTGATCCGCCGCCCGAACGACCAGGCCACCACCTCCCCGCCGCCACCGCGCGGCTGGAGCAAGGCGTCCAAGCGCCGACGCTTCGGAAACCGGTGAAGGAAGCCGGGTCCGTTATGTCCGAGTCGGTGAAACTGCTCGAAATCCCCTCCCCGCTCGGGTGAAACAGCAGGTCACCGAGTCTGCTCCCCGCACCCGCGGGGATGGTCCCTCCGGGCCCCTCTCGCATGTGTGGCGGGGGGCCTGCTCCCCGCACCCGCGGGGATGGTCCCGAAACGGCACACGAACGCGCCAACCCACAAGACTGCTCCCCGCACCCGCGGGGATGGTCCCTCTCGTGATCGTCAGGGCCGGTCCCGGGGTCACTGCTCCCCGCACCCGCGGGGATGGTCCCGTCGCCCTCATGCCGACACTCCCGCCTGGTCACTGCTCCCCGCACCCGCGGGGATGGTCCCACGATCGCGTGAAGGTGCGGGTGCCACCCGTTCTGCTCCCCGCACCCGCGGGGATGGTCCCTGCGCTCCCCCGATCGGGTCCAGGGCCCGGAACTGCTCCCCGCACCCGCGGGGATGGTCCCGACCGCGCCGCCGGATGGAAGTGCGACCCCGACTGCTCCCCGCACCCGCGGGGATGGTCCCTCGATCCGTCCGACGATCGGATGGTGAGATCCCTGCTCCCCGCACCCGCGGGGATGGTCCCGCCGCCCAGCTCGGGGCCCTGGCCGAACGGCTCTGCTCCCCGCACCCGCGGGGATGGTCCCGTGGAGTTCCTGGCGGCGCAGCGCCGCCAGCTCTGCTCCCCGCACCCGCGGGGATGGTCCCCCCCCGTACATGAAGATCATGCCGCCGGCGCCCTGCTCCCCGCACCCGCGGGGATGGTCCCCCGCCTTCCGTGACTGGACCGGTGTTGATTTCCTGCTCCCCGCACCCGCGGGGATGGTCCCTGCACGCGCACCCCGAGCGTGCGGAACACGTCCTGCTCCCCGCACCCGCGGGGATGGTCCCGGCGCTACGGATCTGGTGGCCGGGGCGCGGCTCTGCTCCCCGCACCCGCGGGGATGGTCCCCTGGGCGGCGGTGATGGCGGTCATGGTGCTCCCTGCTCCCCGCACCCGCGGGGATGGTCCCCGCCGCCCTCCCCGGCGAGCCCATGGAGGGCCCTGCTCCCCGCACCCGCGGGGATGGTCCCACCACCTCCAGAGCGGTGGACTCGCACAGGGACTGCTCCCCGCACCCGCGGGGATGGTCCCGCGCCCCCGTGTGCGCCCGTGCGCCGTCTTGTCTGCTCCCCGCACCCGCGGGGATGGTCCCGCCGCCTCGGCCTGCCCGCGGATTTCGTCGACCTGCTCCCCGCACCCGCGGGGATGGTCCCCTCATCCCAGGTGGTCGACATCTATGGGTCCGCTGCTCCCCGCACCCGCGGGGATGGTCCCTGCTCACGGAACTTGAGTCGGCGGAGACAGACCTGCTCCCCGCACCCGCGGGGATGGTCCCAGCTCCCGCTTCGCGCTCGTGGCGCCGGTGATCTGCTCCCCGCACCCGCGGGGATGGTCCCTCGGGGCCGGGCCGGGCCGTCCCGTCCCTGCCCCTGCGTGCTCCCCGCACCCGCGGGGATGGTCCCTGGTCAGCACGTCCGCCTGAGACGGTCCCTTGGTGCTCCCCGCACCCGCGGGGATGGTCCCCACGACCGCCTATCTCGCACCGGGTTCCGCGGCTGCTCCCCGCACCCGCGGGGATGCTCCCTCCTCGGCCGTGGCCGGGGGGCCATCCGCGTGGTACGGACACGGTCGTGTGGCGTACGCCGTCGCGGTCGCCGGGCCCTGGCGGCCTCATGCGGCGGGATCGATTCGGGCTCCGGTCGCCCAGTACGCGCCACCGGGCGACCCCTCGCGTCCGGGCGGAATTCCCGACTCGGAAGACCGACGCTTCCGGCGCACACGGCAGGTGCGGGGATGCGGTGCCGACTCCCGCCGGCCGCGGTGGTCCGGCGGAAGCCGGGTGGGGATTGTTCCGTTCACAGGTCCTGGGAGAGGGCGAGGAGTTCGGCGAACAGGCCGCCAATTGGTTCATTGTTATGTGAATTCATGATCTCGTGTATTGTCTTGGCCGTGCTGACTCTCGCCACCGATCTCGACGCCCTGACCCGGTTCGGCCGGGCGCTGGCCGATCTGATCCGCTGCCGCATCCTGCTGACCCTGCGCGATGCCCCCGCCTACCCGGCCGACCTCGCCGACGCGCTGGGTATCTCCCGTACCCGGCTGTCGAACCACCTCGCGTGTCTGCGCGACTGCGGCCTGGTCGTCGCCGCCCCCGAGGGCCGGCGCACCCGCTACGAGCTGGCCGACCCCCGCCTCGGCCACGCGCTGGACGACCTGCGCACCGCGGTGGTCGCCGTCGCCGCCGACCGCATCTGCCCGGACGCCGCGGAGAAGGGGTGCTGCTGACCGTGGCCGCCGGAACATCCCTACCTCCCGGGCCGCGCCCGGCCCGCCGCGACGCCCTCATCCGCCGGATACGGTTGCTGGTCGCGGCCACCATCGCCTACAACGTCGTCGAGGCGGCCGTCGCCCTCACCGCCGGGACGGCCGCCTCATCGGCCGCGCTGGTCGGCTTCGGTCTGGACTCGGTCGTCGAGGTGTCCTCGGCCGCCGCGGTCGCCTGGCAGTTCTCCGCCGCCGACCATGCCGTCCGCGAGGCCCGTGAGCAGCGCGCCCTGCGAATCATCGCGGCCTCCTTCTTCGCGCTGGCCGCCTATGTCACCGTCGATGCCGTCCGGGCGCTGGCCGGTGGCGGGGAGGCGGAGTCCTCCGTTCCCGGCATCGTGCTGGCCGCCCTGTCCCTGGCGGTCATGCCGTTCCTCTCCCTCGCCCAGCGCAGGGCCGGACGCGAACTGGGTTCGGCCAGCGCGGTGGCGGACTCCAAGCAGACCCTGCTGTGCACCTATCTGTCGGCCGTGCTCCTGACGGGCCTGGTCCTCAACGCCGCCCTCGGCTGGTCCTGGGCCGACCCCGTCGCCGCCCTGGTCATCGCCGCTGTCGCCGTCAGGGAGGGCCGTGACGCCTGGCAGGGCAGGGGCTGCTGCGCACCGAACACCACCGCGGCGGCCGCTGCGGCAACCGAGCCGGCGGGGGCCGGGGAGGACGGCTGCGGCCGCCGCCCGGACTGTGCCTGCTGCGCACCCGCACCCGCGCCGGCCCCTGAGGCGGAGCGGTGAACGGCTGGGCCCGGGCCGCGCTCGCTCTCCGCCCGGGGTGGGCGGGATTCGTCCTCGGTGTCCGCGCCGCGCCGCCCGGGCGGTGAGCGGCCGGTCCGTGCGGCCGAGGCGGGGGTGTTTTCTCCGTGGGGTGCCGCGAGCCGCCGGGAGCGCGGCGGCCGGTGGACGATATCGCCTGAACCACCGTCCCCCGGGCCCGTTTTGGACCACAGCGGCGGAGGTCAATAGGATCCGCCGATGATCAGAAAACAACGGTCGGTGGCGGGCCTCGGCGTCCTGCTCGCCGTGCTCGCGGCCGGGCTCGTGTTCCCGGCCGGGGCGGTCGCCGACGAGACCGCCGCGGACGCGCCGAAAGTCAACCTGGTGATCGACGTCAGCGGTTCGATGCGCGCGCGGGACATCGACGGACGGTCGCGCATGGCCGCGGCCAAGCAGGCATTCAACGAGGTACTGGACGCCACCCCAGAGGAGGTCCGGCTCGGCATCCGCACGCTCGGCGCCGACTACCCCGGCGACGACCGCGAGACGGGCTGCAAGGACACCGCGCAGCTCTACCCGGTCGGCCCGCTGGACCGCACCGAGGCCAAGGCGGCGGTGGCCACGCTGGCGCCGACCGGCTGGACGCCGATCGGGCCGGCCCTGCTGAAGGCGGCCGGCGATCTCGACGGCGGTACCGGCTCCAAGCGGATCGTGCTGATCAGCGACGGCGAGGACACCTGCGCCCCGCTCGACCCGTGCGAGGTGGCCAGGGAGATAGCGGCCAAGGGTATCGGCCTGACCATCGACACCCTCGGCCTGGTGCCGAACACGAAGATGCGGCAGCAGCTGAGCTGCATCGCCGAGGCCACCGGCGGCACCTACACCTCGGTGGAGCACGCCGACGAACTCACCGAGAAGGTCAACCAACTGGTGGAACGGGCGGCCGACCCGGTGGTGACGCCGGTGGCCGTGGAGGGCGCGGCGCGGTGCGCCGAGGCGCCGGCCCTGGAGTCCGGCCTGTACACCGACCGCGAGGAGTTCGGCCAGGAGCGCTGGTACCGGGTGGACGTGGCGCCCGGTCAGGAGCTGCGTGCCTCGGTGAGCGTGGCGGCGGACCGGGCGGTGAGGCCGGACTACGGGGTGCTGCTGCGTGCGGTCACGGTGCACGGCCGGGAGATCGTGCGTGGTGAGGCGGCGGGCAACGGCCGCACCGACATGATCTCCACGGGTCTGCGCTATCCGAAGCCGGAAAGCGACGGCGACGGTGAGGAGGCGGAGGCCGAGGCGGTGTGCCTGCGGGTGACGAACTCCTTCTCGGCGGCGTCCGGGGTGAAGACCACTCCCGGCATGCCGCTGGAACTGACCGTGGACGTGGTCGACGCTCCGTCGCAGGCCGCCGACGTGGCCTCCTTCGGGCTCGGCCGCGGCTGGTGGCTGCTCGGCGTCCTGGTGCTGACCGGCTTCCTCGCGGGCATGGTGTGGGGCTGGCTGTCGCGTTGGCGTGTCGCGGTGTGGAGGACCAACTGATGTGGATCACACGCGTGGTGAGCGCCGCGCTGCTGACACTCGGCCTCGCGGCGGGCCCCGCCGCGGCCGACTCGACACCGTCCCCGAGCCCGTCCGAGGACAGCGCGGCGCCCACATCGGCGGGCACCTCGTTCCGTACCGCGGCGGAGATCGGCCAGGGGGGGACGGCGACGGCGAGCGCCTCGGCCGGTGACTACCTGTACTGGTCGTTCCCGGCCGACACCGGTCAGCGTCCCACCGTGAGGGCGACGGTGAAGCTCCCGCAAGAGCACGCGGCGCAGACCTGGCAGATCGATGTCTACGACGGTCTGAGGCGCCGCCAGGCGTGCCAGTACGGGGCGCAGACCCGCACGGCCGCCGCGGGCGCCGGGTCGGTGGAGCTGGCGTGCGTGCTGCGCACGGTGCGGGCCTGGTCGGAGCCGTGGGCCAATGATCCGCTGCCGGGCACGTACTACCTGCGGCTGACGGCGGTGGGGGTGCGGACGGCCGACCTCGGGCAGCCGGTGGCCGCCGAGGTGCGGGTGGAGTCGGAGGACATGGGCGGGGCGGCGGCCGTGGACGGCCGACTGGCCGAGCCACTGGTACCGGGCGTCGCGGTGGCGCGGCAGGACGAGGGCGGCAAGGACGAGGACGGCTCCGGGGCGTCGGCCGTGCTGTCGGGTGTCGAGCCGGACGACGGCTGGTCGTCGGGCCGGTGGTCCGATCGCTGGGTGTGGACGGTGTCCGGCGCGGTGCTGGCGGCGCTCGCGGGCATCGGGGGATACGCGCTGACACGGGGCGCGGGACGCCCGGCGCGCGTGCCGCCGAACGCCTGAGCCCCTCCGGGGCCCGCCGTCACTTCACGCGGCGGGTCCCGAAGGGGGCAGCCCGGCCCGTCACCCGAAAGCGGCTCGCCGTACGCTCGTTCACACCGCCGCACCACTTCCGCCGACCGCGCATTCGCCGGGGGTTCGCCACGGCGCTCACGGAGCCTTACGCGCCCGGGGCGTGGTTGTGAACGTTCCGTCATGTCCCGGACGGTGCGCCGGTGCCGCTGTTGGCGTTGAATGGGGGCGGCGGACTTTCCGAGTGGATGGGGGTGGGCGCGTTGCGCGCCGTGGTGAGCAGACCGCTGGTGGCCGCGGTCGTGGTGGTGGCCGTGGTGGCGGCCGGTGTGGGGCTGTACTGGTTCCAGCCGTGGAAGCTGTGGCAGGACGAGACCGTGAGGGAGTCGCTGCCCGCGGCCCCGAGCGCGCCCGCCCCGCCGGCTGACCGGGAGACCGCCTCAGCGGCGCCGCCCGCGCAGGCCGGACCGAGGACGCTGGCCGACGGTGACCTGATCTCCCACGAGCACGCGACGTCGGGGACGGTGCGGCTGATCCGGCTGCCCGACGGCTCCCATGTGGTGCGCCTGGAGAACCTCGAGACCAGCAACGGGCCCGACCTGCACGTCTGGCTGACCGACGCGCCGGTGAGGGAAGGCCGGGCGGGCTGGGGCGTCTTCGACGACGGGGAGTACGTCAGCCTCGGCAGGCTGAAGGGCAACAGGGGCGATCAGAACTACGCGCTGCCCGCCGGGGTGGACCCGGATGCGTTCACCAGCGTGACCATCTGGTGCGACCGCTTCGACGTCTCGTTCGGAGCGGCTGAGCTGGAGCGGGTCTGACCAGGGCCGGGGACGAAGCCGACCGGCATCATGCCCTCGGCTCCGCTGTTTCCGGTGAGGGCGGAGGAGACCCGGGCGCACGGCGGGGCTGCGCCGACTTCCCCGCGACCGCTCCGGGTCCGGGACCCGGAGCGGTCGCGGCCTCCCATGTGAGCGCGCGCGAGGGGCCGCCTTCGCCGCCGGTCTCCACGATCACACCGAAAAGCGGCAGAACGTTCATGCTCCCCTCAAGGGACTATTCACCTAAAAGACGCAGGAGCCTTCTTGTGTCCCGATATTCGCCAATCGCTTTTGTCGTGAGCAACACCCCATATTGGTAAGGCCTTTCCATCGGTGTGCCGGGAATCACATCGCCGCCTGCTCCGTCTGTCCGCGGCCGGGAGACATGGACGCCGACGGCGGAAACTCCCGGCCGAAAAGCGGTTTGACGTGTGTGCGGCCCCGGTGCTCTCCCGCCCGGCGCGTGACCGGACACGCACGGCGGCCGTGCTTGTCGGCTCGGTGACAAAGTGACAGGACGTCGGATTTCCGCACCTTGTGTCCGTGAATTCCGTGTGTTTATGTGTCCTGACCTTCGCCGTCCGTGGCGGGGGCTCCGCCGCCGGGACGCCTAGTCCTGCCGCCCGGCCGGGGAGAGGCAACAGCTGACCGTGGCAGGAGCGGGGAAACCACATACGTGCCGTACCGCCCGTCTGGCGGCCCGGCTTGGGGTGAAGCCGATTTCCGACGCCCTCCGAGGCGAAGAGAATCGGCCGGGCAACTCCAGCCCGAATCCGACAGCTAACCTCGCAGGCGTGGGAGAGGAAGCACACCCATGTCCCGTGGTCGTCACCGCCGCCCCCGCACACCCCTGATATCCCGCCAGTTCTCCCGGATCTCCCTGGTCGCCGCGGCCGGCGGTGCGGGAGTCGCCGCGCCGGTGGTCGCCGCCGGCAGCGCGAACGCGGCCCCCGCCGCGGTGTGGGAGAAGGTCGCCGAATGCGAGAGCAGCGGCAACTGGTCCATCAACACCGGCAACGGTTACTACGGCGGGCTGCAGTTCTCCCAGTCCAGCTGGGAGGCCGCCGGCGGCACCGAGTACGCGCCGCGCGCCGATCTGGCCACCAAGCAGCAGCAGATCGCCGCCGGCGAGAGACTGCTGGAGCTCCAGGGGCCGGGAGCCTGGCCCACCTGCGGACCCGCGGCCGGACTCGGCCGGGACTCCGGCGGCCCGGACAGCGTCCCCGCCACCCAGACGGGCGGCGAGTCCCGGCTGAAGACCGGGACGCAGTCCGGAACGAAGCCCGAGGCGGAGCGCAAGCCCGCGGCCGGCACCCACACCGTCGCCTCCGGCGACACCCTCCACAAGATCGCCACCGCCCACGGTGTCGAGGGCGGCTGGCAGGCGGTCTACGACGCCAACCGCAAGACCGTCGGCGACGACCCGCACCTGATCTTCCCCGGCCAGGAACTGACCCTGGCCGCCCGGTCCTCCGGCGGGGAGCAGGACAGTGCCCCTGAGCGGGCGACCCGGACGCAGGCCCGCCAGACCGCCGAGAAGGCCGCGCCCCAGGCCGCGCCGAAGACCTACGCGGACAACCTCGACGGCTGGATCCGCGAGGCGCTGGACATCATGCGGGCCAACGGCATCCCCGGCACCTACGAGGGCATCCACCGCAACATCATGCGCGAGTCCAGCGGCAACCCGAACGCGATCAACAACTGGGACATCAACGCCCAGCGCGGCACCCCCTCGATCGGTCTGCTCCAGGTCATCAAACCGACCTTCGACGCCTACCACGTCCCGGGCACGGCGAACAGCCAGTACGACCCGGTCGCCAACATCGTCGCCGCCTGCAACTACGCGGCCGACCGCTACGGCTCGATCGACAACGTCAACGGACCCTACTGAGAGGGCCGGCCCCCAGGCCCCGCAACCCCGCCCCCGGCGGCTGCGTGAACGCACCGCCGCCGGGGGCGGGGCACTTTCGAGGGGAAGCCCTCCACGGGATATCTTGATGTCGAGCAATGTTGCAGACGTGGAGCGGAGCACCCGGTGACTGACTCGACCATCATCTACACACAGACCGACGAGGCCCCGGCCCTGGCGACGTACTCTTTCCTGCCGGTGGTCAGGGCCTACGCCGCCAAGGCGGGCGTCTCCGTGGAGAGCCGCGACATCTCCCTGGCGGGGCGGATCATCGCGGTCTTCCCCGAGTACCTCAAGGAGGAGCAGCGCATCGGTGACGCGCTCGCCGAGCTGGGCGAGCTGGCCAAGACCCCCCAGGCCAACATCATCAAGCTGCCGAACATCTCGGCCTCCATCCCGCAGCTCAAGGCCGCGATCACCGAGCTCCAGGAGAAGGGCTACGCGCTCCCGGAGTACCCCGACGACCCCAGGACCGACGAGGAGCGGGAGATCCGCGCCCGCTACGACAAGGTCAAGGGCAGCGCCGTCAACCCGGTGCTGCGCGAGGGCAACTCCGACCGCCGCGCCCCCGCCTCGGTGAAGAACTACGCCAAGACCCACCCGCACCGCATGGGTGCCTGGACCCCCGAGTCCAGGACCAACGTGGCGACCATGGGCGTGGACGACTTCCGCTCCACCGAGAAGTCCGCGGTCCTCGGCAAGGACGACACGCTCCGCATCGAGCTGGTCGGCGACGACGGCTCCACCACCGTGCTGCGCGAGTCCGTGCCCGTGCTCGCCGACGAGGTCGTGGACGCGGCCGTCATGCGGGTGGCCGCGCTGCGCGAGTTCCTGAAGGAACAGGTCACCCGCGCCAAGTCCGAGGGCGTGCTGTTCTCGGTCCACCTGAAGGCCACCATGATGAAGGTCTCCGACCCGATCATCTTCGGCCACGTGGTGCGCGCCTTCTTCCCGAAGACCTTCGCCGAGTACGGCCAGACCCTCGCCGCCGCCGGCCTCACACCGAACGACGGCCTCGGCGGCATCCTCAAGGGCCTGGAGTCGCTGCCCGAGGGTGCGAAGATCAAGGAGTCCTTCGAGGCGGAGCTGGCCGAGGGCCCCGAGCTGGCCATGGTCGACTCCGACCGCGGGATCACCAACCTGCACGTCCCCAGCGACGTCATCGTCGACGCCTCCATGCCGGCCATGATCCGCACCTCCGGCCACATGTGGGGCCCCGACGGCCAGGAGCACGACACCCTCGCGGTCCTGCCCGACAGCTCCTACTCCGGCGTCTACCAGGCCGTCATCGACGACTGCCGCGCAAGCGGTGCCTTCGACCCGGCCACCATGGGCTCGGTGCCCAACGTCGGCCTGATGGCGCAGAAGGCCGAGGAGTACGGCAGCCACGACAAGACCTTCGAGATCCCGGCCACCGGCACCGTCCGGGTCACCGACGGCGACGGCAACGTCGTACTGGAGCAGACGGTCGGCGCCGGCGACATCTTCCGCATGTGCCAGACCAAGGACGCCCCGATCAGGGACTGGGTCAAGCTGGCCGTCACCCGCGCCCGCGCCACCGGCGCCCCGGCGGTGTTCTGGCTGGACGAGACGCGCGCCCATGACGCCAGGCTGATCGAGAAGGTCCGCGCCTACCTGGCCGAGCACGACACCGAGGGCCTGCGGATCGAGATCATGGCGCCGGTGGACGCCACGAAGTTCTCCCTGGAGCGCATCCGCCGCGGCGAGGACACCATCTCGGTCACCGGCAACGTGCTGCGCGACTACCTCACCGACCTGTTCCCGATCCTCGAGCTGGGCACGAGCGCCAAGATGCTCTCCGTCGTCCCGCTGATGAACGGCGGCGGCCTGTTCGAGACCGGCGCCGGCGGCTCCGCGCCCAAGCACGTCCAGCAGCTGGTCAAGGAGAACTACCTGCGCTGGGACAGCCTGGGCGAGTTCCTGGCCCTGGCGGTCAGCTTCGAGCACCTGGCGCAGACCACGGACAACGCCAAGGCCCAGGTGCTGGCCGACACCCTGGACCGGGCCACGGCCACCTTCCTCAACGAGGACAAGTCGCCCACCCGCCGCGTCGGCGGCATCGACAACCGCGGCAGCCACTTCTACCTGGCGCTGTACTGGGCTCAGGAGCTGGCGAAGCAGACCGACGACACCGAACTCGCGCAGGTGTTCGGTCCGCTGGCGCGGCAGCTGAGCGAGCAGGAGCAGACGATCGTCGGCGAGCTGGCCGCCGTCCAGGGCTCTCCGGCCGACATCGGCGGTTACTACCGCCCCGACGACGCCAAGGCCTCGGCCGTCATGCGCCCGTCGCAGACCCTCAACCAGGCGCTGGCGAGCCTGGCCTGACACGAAGGGCGGACGGGGGCGCCTCTCCGCGCCCCCGTCCCCCCCCCCCCCCGCCCCTGTCCCCCTCGCCCCGCGACGCCGCCGCCCCGGCCGGACTCCTCGTCCGGCCGGGGCTGTTTTCCGAGCGGGCCGCCCGTACCGTCCGCGTGAGGGGGGCAAGGCCCCTTCCGCAGGGCGGACGGCCGGGAGCGGCCGGGTCAGCAGCGCGCGCCGCAGCAGCCGCTGCCCGGTGGCACGGACCGCCTCGACTCCACCGCCGTGCCCGGCGAGGGCCCCGGTACGCGGTGTCCGGACAGGGGAGGCGCCGGCCAGGACGGGGGGAACCTGGCCGGCGCCGGTCGGTGTGCGGGCGCCGGCGGCGCCGGTCGTCTTCGCGGCGAGCGGCACTGCGAGGCTTCAGCCGGACGATCGTCCTCGCAGGCGGTGTGTGAGGCCGGGGGGACACTGTCCCGCCCTCCGGCGCCCGCGACGAGTACAACCGGCCGACCGCCGCGGACATTCCTCGCTGTGCACGGTTAACCCGAACGAATTCGGATGAGGTGGGTCACATCGGCCGCTCGCGGGATGGGTGGACCGGTGCGGGTACTCGCCGATCATGGACACAACCGCCGAAGTGCTGCCCGAGTCCGCTCTCAGGGAAGCGGTCGACCTTCTGGTGAAGCTGGTGGAGGCGGCGGGCGCCCTGATCATCTTCGTGGGCGCCGTCTGGGCGTTCGGGCGCTTCCTGCTGACCATGGCGCGCGGGGCCGGGCCGGACAGCAGGTTCAACAGGATCCGGCTCACCCTGGGACGTTTTCTCGCGCTCGGACTGGAGTTCCAGCTCGCCGGGGACGTACTGCGCACGGCCGTCGCGCCGAGCTTCACCGAGATCGGGCAGCTCGCCGCGATCG
>NZ_JAJFAU010000032.1:35065-37071 GCF_022614595.1 Streptomyces sp. CNQ085 | reverse complement strand
GCGCAAGGCCGGGCGGCGCCTGGTGATCTGAGTGTCCAGCACCAGCGTCAAGGGCGGCGCCCACCCCCGTGCACGGGGGCGCGCTCAGCGGCGGGGAAGCGCTCGGCGGAGGGGCCCGCTCACACCCCCGCGCCCGCGGGCACGCCCGCGTAGGTGCGCCACAGCTGTGCGTACCGTCCGTCGCGCTCCAGCAGCTCCGCGTGGGCGCCGTCCTCCACCACCCGGCCGTGGTCCAGAACCACCACCCGGTCCGCGCGGGCGGCCGTGGTGAGGCGGTGGGCGACGACCAGGGTGGTACGGCGGCCCGCCAGGCGGTCGGTGGCCCGGTTGACCAATGCCTCGGTGGCCAGGTCCAGGGCCGCGGTGGCCTCGTCCAGCAGCAGGATGTCGGGGCGCACCAGCTCCGCGCGGGCCAGGGCGATCAGCTGTCGCTGCCCGGCCGAGAGGTTGCGCCCCTTCTCGGCGACCGGATGCAGATAGCCGCCCGAGAGCGTGGCGATCATCTCGTGCGCGCCGACCGCCCGCGCGGCGGCCTCCACCTCGGCGTCGGTGGCGTCGGGACGGCCGTAGGCGATGGCGTCGCGCACCGTGCCGGGGAAGAGATACGACTCCTGCGGCACCACACCGAGCCGGTGGCGGTAGCCGGCCAGGTCCAGCTCGCGCAGGTCGGCGCCGTCCACCCGGACGGTGCCCGAGGTCGGGTCGTAGAACCGGGCGACCAGCTTGACCAGCGTGGACTTGCCCGCGCCCGTCTCGCCGACGAAGGCGACCGTCTGCCCGGCGGGGATCTTCAGGTCGATGCCGGACAGCGCGTTCTCGCCGCCCTCCCCGGCCCCGCCGCCGTCACCGCCGGCGTTGTCGGCGTTGTCGGCGTTGTACCGGAAGGCGACGTCCTCGAAGACGATCTCGCCGCGCAGCCGGCCCACCTCGCGCGGCTCGCTCGGCAGCGGCGTCGTCGTCCGCTCGCGGAGCAGTTCCTGGACGCGGCCCAGGGAGACGACCGCCTGCTGGTAGCCGTCGAAGACCTGCGAGAGCTGCTGCACGGGGGCGAAGAACAGCTCGATGTAGAGCAGGTAGGCCACCAGCGCGCCCGCCGTCAGCGTGCCGTCGCCCACCCGGTTCGCCCCGACGATCAGCACGGCGGCGGTCGCCAGGGAGGCGAGGAACTGGATGAAGGGGAAGTACACCGAGATCAGCCACTGGCCGCGCACGCGCGCCTGCCGGTAGCCGTCGCTGAGCTCGGCGAAGCGGCGCGCGTCGCGCTCCTCGCGGCGGAACGCCTGCACGATCCGCAGACCGGCGACGCCCTCCTGCAGGGCGGCGTTGACACCGCTGACGCGCTCGCGCGCCAGCTCGTAGGCCTTGATGCTCTGGCGGCGGAAGAAGACCGTGCCGATCACCAGCGGCGGCAGGGTCGCCAGGACCACCAGCGCCAGCCCCGCGTCGATGACGACGAGGGCGACCATGATGCCGAAGAAGGTCAGCACCGCGACGATCGCCTGCACCAGCCCCGTCTGCAGGAAGGTCGTCAGGGCGTCCACGTCGGTGGTCATCCGGGTCATGATCTTCCCGGTCAGTTCGCGCTCGTAGTAGTCGAGCCCGAGGCGCTGGAGCTGGGCGAAGATCTTGACGCGGAGGGTGTAGAGGATCCGCTCGCCGGTGCGGCCGATGGCGCGGGTCTCGCCGGTCTGCGCGGCCCACTGGACCAGGACGACGACCAGCGCCAGCGCCGAGGCGGCCCAGACCGCGCCGAGCGCCGCCCGCTGGACGCCCTCGTCGATGCCGTGCCGCACCAGTACCGGCAGAAGCAGTCCGGCGGCCGCGTCGATCACGACCAGCAGCAGGCTCAGCAGCAGCGGCCCGCGGAAGCCGCGCAGCAGGTGCCGCAGCCCGTAGGCGGACTCGGCGGTCGCGGCGCGCTCCTCGTCGATACCGGGGGTGTCGGTGGCCGGGGGCAGGGCCGCGACCTTGTCGAGCATCTCGGGGGTGGCCGGGGCCCCGGCCAG